>NZ_JBMQQG010000283.1:0-3986 GCF_057362405.1 Ginsengibacter sp. | reverse complement strand
CAAAATATATTAACCAAATAAAAAACCATAAACATTAAAACTACTGATATGAAAAAAATATTCTTTTCACGCATCATGGCCGTTATATTAATGTGTCTTTCTTCTTTATTAATTAAAAGTGAGAATGTAGCTAGCAAGTTAAATTGTTCTGCTTTTTGCCATTGCGAAATGCAGCACGAAAAAACAATAACTAATACGCAACGGGATATTTTCGGTCGGGATGATGGCTTCTTTATTAAAATCTGACAATAAACTAAACAAAATAAAAGACTCAATTAAAAATAAAACAATGATTAACATTTCAGATCTCGAAAAAATTTACCGAACCGAAGAAGTAGAAACTGTTGCGCTAAACAAACTTTCTTTTAATGTAAAGGAAGGAGAATTTGTTGCAGTAATGGGACCTTCTGGTTGTGGTAAATCTACACTGCTTAACATACTTGGATTGTTAGACGATCCTGATGACGGAAGTTTTCTCTTTAATGGTATTGAAGTGGCTAAGTTTAATGAAAGAAAAAGAGCCGACTTACGTAAAAAAAATATCGGCTTCGTTTTCCAAAGCTTTAACCTTATCGACGAGCTTACTGTTTTTGAAAATGTAGAGTTGCCAT
Organism: Ginsengibacter sp.; assembly: GCF_057362405.1. Lineage (NCBI taxonomy): Bacteria > Pseudomonadati > Bacteroidota > Chitinophagia > Chitinophagales > Chitinophagaceae > Ginsengibacter > Ginsengibacter sp. The sequence goes on along the minus strand of NZ_JBMQQG010000283.1, from coordinate 3,375 downwards.
TAATCTATCTCGGAGTTAAGGGTGATGAAAGAAAACAGCGCGTAGAAAAGGTGCTCGATAAAATGCAGATCATGCATCGCCGTAATCACTATCCGCAACAGTTGAGCGGTGGTCAGCAACAGCGTGTAGCCGTAGCAAGAGCCGTGGTTAATAATCCCAGGTTAATATTAGCGGATGAACCTACCGGAAACCTTGATTCATCTAACGGTAACGAAGTAATGCAGTTATTAACTGAACTGAACGAAAATGGCACCACAATAATAATGGTTACTCATAGCGAGCATGATGCACGTTTTAGCCATCGCATTATCCGAATGCTCGACGGACAAACTGTAACGGAAAATATTTTAATCTAACGTAAACAGCTCAACGCAGTTGTGACACATTAGTCGTCACACTACGGTTTTATTAATAATGAGATAGCGGTTGTATTGATAGTATAATATTGTATCAATTTGTATGCTACTAATTAAAATAAGATGATTAAAAATTATTTTAAAACAGCCTGGAGAAGTTTATGGAAAAATAAATTTTACTCGTTAATAAATGTTTGCGGTTTAGCAGTTGGCCTGGCTACAGGCATTATGTTGCTGCTTTGGGTGCAGAATGAGCTTAGCTTCGATAAGTTTAATAAAGAGTACAAAAATATTTACCAGCTTAGCACTCATTTTAAAAATGATGGCGAAGATAAGGTCTGGACGGGCGTTCCCGGACCGTTAGCCGTTTATGCTAAATCAATTCCCTCAATAAAATCTATTGTAAGGATCCAGGGGGAATTCGATCAGAATATTTCTAACAGCGACCGTACCAAAATATTTGACGGCAATAAAATTGCTTATGTCGACAGCGGTTTCTTTTCCATGTTTAATTATAAACTGGTTGAAGGAAATTTTGCCACTTCTTTTCCCAATATCAATTCTGTTATTATAACACAAGCCACTGCCAAAAAGCTGTTCGGCAGTGAGGAGGCTATGGGCAAAACCATTGGTTTTAGAAAAGAACAATTTACCGTAACAGGAGTATTGCAAAACTTGCCCGGCAATTCCACTCTCCAGTATGACGCTGTTTTCCCCATGTCGTATTATGGCAAGCAATTCACAGCGTGGGGAGGAAATGGCGATTGGAAAACAATTGATGCTGACCTCGGCGATTTTGCTTTTAATACGTTTGTGCAACTACAACCCGGTGCCAACCCCATTAAAATAGGGCAAGAGCTTTCAACTGCCTACAAAAAAGCCAGGAATGGTGACAGCAATGCCGGTTACGAATTACAAAACCTGGCCGATATCCATTTGATAGGGCCGGATGGGAATACCTCGTCATTAAGAATGGTGCAGATATTTATGCTGGTGGTGATTTTATTATTAGCCATAGCAAGTATCAATTATGTAAACTTGTCAACTGCCCGTTCGTTAATAAGAGCCAAAGAAGTAAGTATCCGGAAAATGGTAGGCGCCAAAAAGCAACAACTATTCTTCCAGTTTATTACAGAAACCTTTTTATTATTTTGTTTTGCAATAACCCTGGCAATCATCTTAATATTCCTATTAACACCATTATACAATAATATTTCCGGCAAAGATTTATCGTTTGATATCTCAGATACCGGGGTACTGAAAGTTTCTGCCCTGGCTATCTTCGGCACATTGATCGTGTCGAGCGTGTATCCGGCCATCTTATTGTCTTCGTTCAAGCCGATTGAAGCCCTGAAGGGAAAAATATCATCCGGTATTGGTATCGCTGCGCTGAGAAAGGGACTCGTTGTTTTTCAATTTTCAATATCAGTGATATTGCTGGTATGCACCATCATCATGAGCAACCAGTTGCATTTTATCAGGAATAAAGATTTGGGTTATGATAAGAATTATGTTTTTTCAGTACCACTTACCCAGGAGCTGGCGGATCACCTGGCCGCAGTTAAGTCGGAATTGAAAAAGCAAGCCAGCATTTTGAATGTTGCCGCATGCGATGCGTACAGTTTTTCTGATATTAATGGTGAAACCGGTGATTTGGAATGGCCAACCAAGGCGCCCAACAGTAATGTTACGATAACGCAATTGTGTGTTGATAAAGATGTAATTCCTACGATGAAAATCAAGCTCATTGAGGGGCAGAACTTTTCGGGTACGCCTGCCGATAGTTCTCACTTCGTTGTGAATGAAACCGCCGTAAAGATGATGGGACTAAAGCCTCCTTATGTGGGGCGGCAAATATCCTTTCATAGTAATAAAGGAACGATCATTGGGGTTATGCAGGATTTTAATTTTCAATCTTTGAAATTAAAAATAAAGCCATTAATATTTTTTACTTTCTGGCATAACCTTAATATTCTATATGTGCGTACAACCGCTGCCAATGCGCAGCAGGCAATTGCTTCCGTGCACGACCAATATAAAAAATACGCCGGCAATACTCCATTCAGTTATTATTTTGTAGACAAAACTTTTGATGCCCAATACAAAACAGATCAGCGGGCAGGCACTTTATTTAATGTATTCGCAGGCATCGCCATCTTCATTTCATGTCTTGGTTTGTTTGGCCTCGCAACCTATACGGCACAGGTAAAAGTTAAAGAAATAGGCATCCGGAAAGTATTAGGCGCCAGCGTAAATGGTATCGTTCAATTAATAAGTAAAGATTTTTTACAATTAGTAATCATTGCAATTATTATAGCCATACCGGTTGCCTGGTGGGCCATGAACAAATGGCTGGAAGGCTTTGCCTACCGCATTCACATCACGTGGTGGGTATTTGCACTGGCTGCCTTGCTATCCATATTCATTGCATTTATAACCATTAGTTTCCAGGCTATAAAAGCAGCCCTTACCAACCCGGTAGAGTCGTTACGGTCCGAATAGAAAAGTACTATCGGTAAGGTAACAGATAAATTAGATCAACAAAATAACCGGTCATAACCGGCATTAAACATTTTTAAAAATATAACCATGTTACAACCAAAATCATTCGTCGCCATCATACTACTGTTTGTTTGCCAATTGTCCTTTGCGCAAACGACAACCCCTGTAAAGTCTTTTGACAGAGTTATTGTTAGCCCGCACATACAGGTAACTTTTGTAGAAGGCAACCAGGAAAGTGTTACCGTAGAGAGCAACACCGTTAGCAGCGACAAACTAAATATCGAAGTGAAAGATAAAACGCTGCGCATTTACCTCGAGGGCGCTAGAGAAATTACTAAAAATGAAAAAGTATATGATAACGGCTATAAAGAAAGGAGATCAATTTATAACGGTACCATTGTAAAGGCTATCGTTACCTACAAAACGCTGCGCACACTTTCTGTTAGGGGCGGAGAAACCATTGTATGCAGCAGTAAATTAACCGGTAAAAAGTTTAACCTTAAAATATATGGCGAAT
>NZ_JBMQQG010000282.1:0-10245 GCF_057362405.1 Ginsengibacter sp. | reverse complement strand
TCAGCCACTGAACTGGAAGATATTTATTTGCCATATAAACCCAAACGTAAAACAAGGGCTACGCAGGCTGTCGAAAAAGGATTGGAACCGCTCGCCACCTTACTATTCAGTCAGCAAAATTTGGATACCGAAGCCGAGGCGGCAAAGTTTATCAACGAGCAGGTAAAAGATAGCGCTGAAGCATTGCAGGGCGCCAGAGATATTATTGCAGAATGGGTTGCAGAAAATGAGCAGGCACGAAATATTATCCGCAAGTTATTTACAAAAGAGGCAGTAATAACATCCAGAGTACTCACAAGCAAAAAAGAAGATAACGATGCACAGAAATACCGCGATTATTTCGACTATAGTGAACCGTTAGTTACAAGTCCTTCTCACAGGATACTCGCCATGCGCCGCGGCGAAAAAGAAGGATTTCTTATTATGGATATCAATATTGAAAAAGAAAAAGCAATTGCCGGACTCAAGGAAAAGTTTATCACCACTTCCAACACAGCATCGCAGCAGGTTGCTTTGGCCATCGAGGATTCCTTTAGCCGTTTGTTGAAACCATCCATAGAAACAGAATTCCGTTTGGCAAGTAAAACAAAAGCCGATGAAGAAGCGATCCGGGTATTCGCCGAAAACCTTCGCCAGTTATTGCTGGCATCACCGCTTGGGCACAAAAGAATATTAGCGATTGATCCCGGTTTCAGATCGGGGTGCAAAGTTGTATGCCTTGATGAAAACGGGGGCTTTGTAAAATACAATACCATTTTCCCTCACGCTCCGCAAAATGATTGGGACGGAGCCGTGCAAACGCTTAAAGAATTAGTTGCCAAATTTAATATAGATGCTATCGGTTATGGAAATGGAACGGCCAGTAAAGAAACAGAACAGTTGGTTCGCGGTATTGATTTTGGCAGGCCAGTGGCCTTTTTCATGGTGAATGAAAGTGGCGCTTCCATCTACTCCGCCAGCGAAGTAGCCAGAGAAGAATTTCCCGATGAAGACGTTACGGTTCGTGGCGCAATTAGTATCGGCCGCCGCCTGCTGGATCCATTGAGCGAACTGGTAAAAATTGACGCAAAGAGCATTGGCGTTGGCCAGTATCAGCATGATGTAAATCAAAACCGTTTGCAGGAAGCATTAGACCATGTAGTTGAAAGCTGCGTCAACTTCGTGGGTGTCGACTTAAACACTGCCAGCAAACATTTGTTGACGTATGTATCCGGACTTAGTGCAACCGTAGCAAAAAATGTGGTGGAATACCGTATGAAAAATGGCGCCTTTACCAGTCGCGAAGAATTGAAGAAAGTAGCCATGCTGGGACCAAAAGCTTATGAACAAAGTGCAGGCTTCCTTCGGGTGTCTAACGCAAAAAATCCGCTGGATAATTCTGCCGTTCACCCGGAAAGCTATCATGTTGTGGAGGCTATGGCCGCAAAAGTAAAAAGTACTGTTCCCGAACTGATACAAAATGCCGCCCTTCGAAAAGAAATAAAGGCAAAAGATTTTGTTACGGAAACAATTGGCCAGTTTACTATAGAAGATATCTTAAAAGAACTGGAAAAGCCCGGCCGTGATCCACGTTCCACGATTGAAGAATTTCGTTTTGCCGACGGCGTTAGTAGTATGGAAGATTTAAAGCCCGGCATGAAAATTCCGGGTATCGTTACCAACATAACTAACTTCGGTGCCTTTGTAGACGTAGGAGTAAAGCAAGATGGTCTGGTTCATATTTCACATTTAAGTAACCGCTTTATCAGTGACCCGAACGAAGTGGTGAAACTCGGACAAAAAGTAATGGTAACAGTTACGGAAGTTGATATACCGAGAAAAAGAATTGCGCTATCTATGAAAGAGACTGCATCAGAAGTAAAACAGGCAAAGCCTAAAATTCGTCGTCAGCAGCCAGTTACAAAAAAAACGCAACCAATGAATCCTTTCCAGGCAAAGCTGATGGAGCTGAAAAAGAACTTTAAGGAATAGTGTCAAGTCTATTATGTCTAAATCATAACAAGTATTAATGCAATCCAGAGATAAACCTGGTTGCACTAATACGATATTCGTTTTTGACGTAATTGTTATTTTAATTGCTCAACTTTGAATAAACTAAAATCAAATAACAATTCCTGATGAAACGTACTGTGTTAATCTCACGCGTCCTGCTTGGCTTCCTTTACCTCGTTTTTGGCCTCGACTATTTCCTTCATTTTATACCGTATCAGCCGCTTCATACGGGTAAAACCGGTGCATTTATCGCTGGACTTAAAGGCGTTGGCTACTTTTATCCAATGATAAAAGTTATTCAAATAACCGGAGGATTATCGTTACTGTTCAATCGTTATGCGCCATTCTTTGCTGTTGTCCTTTTTCCCATCAGTTTAAATGTATTATTATTTCATACCATCCTGGTGCCATCCGGATGGCTAATGGGTGTTACTTTAATGGTGCCCAACCTGCTGTTGGGATATGGTTACCGCAAGTATTACCGTGGCATGTTCACTGCAAAAGCTATCGTACCATAATCTTTTAAAGTTAAATTTTTTATGACAACACCCGAAGTAATATCACTGGCTCAACAACTATGGAATTACCACCATGTCAATCACGGACTGGCAAAGTCTGATTGCATACTTGCATTGGGCAGTCATGATTTGAGAGTAGCTGAAAGGGCGGCTGAACTATACCTGGAGGGCTGGGCTCCACTGTTAATTATGTCTGGCGGGTTGGGCAACTTTACACAAGAAATGTGGACCGAAAGTGAAGCCGACAAGTTTGCTGCAATTGCGATACAAAAAGGCGTACCGGCTAACGCTATTCTTATTGAGAACAAATCTTCTAATACTGGTGAGAATATTATATTTACGCAACAGCTATTAAACGAAAAAGGAATTGATCCGCAAAGTTTCATCGTAGTACAAAAGCCCTATATGGAAAGAAGGTCTTATGCCACGTTTAAAAAACATTGGCCCCATAAAAACCTGCTGGTTACATCACCACAAATACCTTTTGACAAATATGCAACAGACGACATCCCGTTGGATAAGGTAATAAACATCATGGTTGGTGATCTGCAACGAATACAATTGTATCCGGCTAAAGGTTTCCAGGTTTTCCAGGAGATACCTCCCGAAGTCTGGAATGCTTATGAACGCCTGATACAACTGGGCTTTGATAAGCACCTGGTAGAAACCTAAAGTTTGAAGAGCATATTAATACTGGTTCCGTTTGCTTAACTTATCAATGCTAAAATTATTTTTTAATCCTACGTTAGACTGATTGAAACCTCATGGCCAACATGGGGAGATATCAAATCAACAAACAAATGTAAATTCTAACTTCTCTTATTCATAGAAATTCGTTCAAGGACACTTAATATTTCATTTGGAGACATTCTTTCAGTATAATTTGCGTCAACATGGGCAGCTTCAATTATTGAATCTGCATTGATAATAAACGTTGCAGGAACGGGAAGATATCTTGAACCATCACCATTCAATAGCGTCAGGTCCCGCCTGCGATGATAGTCTTCCCCGGGGTCAAACTGCAGGTTGTAAGCTTTTATCACCTGTTGGTCTGCATCGCTAAGTACTTCAAACTTAAGATCATTTTTTTCAGTGATAGTAAGGGCATCATCCGGTTTTTGTGGGCTTATAGCCAAAAGCGACGCTCCTAAAGATTTGATTTGTTGCAGGTGTTTTTGAATGTCCCTAAGATCTAAATTGCAAATCGGGCACCATTCGCCACGATAAAATTTTACTATCACTACACCTGATTGAAGAGATTCGGAAAGAGATATTTTTCTTCCGAAGGCGTTTGGCAATGTAAAATCCGGGGCCCGGTCTCCAACCGTAAGGCCTTTTACATCGGCTGCGTTAGCGATAACTAATTTTTGAAAGGCTTCAAGTTTATTGGTCATTGGAGCTAATTTAACAAAATTTGTTTTAATATCTGGAAAAAGAAATGTCCTAACGGTAACGGGTAGATGCATAAAAAACCCTGGTATGGTTCATGAGAATCAAACTAAAGTTTTAGAAATTCCAGGAACAAGGAAATTCAAAACATCAGAAAAAAACGGTATCGCTGTGATATAGAATGCACGATTTCCAAAAGAAAAGTTTACATTAGAAAATGAAAAAAAATCAGACGGCCAGGCGTGACTTTATCAAACTTTCTGCAATGGGAGTGGGTGGTCTTGCTATTTCACCTGTTACAGGGATAAGGCAAGAAAAGACTGCTGATAAATTACAAATTGTTTGTCTCGGGGCGCATCCGGGAGATCCTGAATTTGGATGCGGGGGCACGATGGCAAAATACAGTGATGCCGGGCATAGTGTAACATTTATATATCTCACCCGGGGAGGTGCGAGTGATCCGGCTAGGTCCCATGCAGAAATGGCTGCGTTGCGAGCCGCTGAAGCGAACACGTCCTGCAAAATACTTAATGCCACTCCTCTGTTTGCGAGTCAGCTTGACGGTGATACTGTGTTAGATAAAAAACAAAACGAGGAAATGACAAAAATGATATTGGCGTTAAAACCCGGTATCGTTTTTACACAATGGCTTGTGGACGCACACCCGGACCACCAGGTCACCGGTATGCTGGCACTCACCGCGTGGGTAAGATCAAAAAGACAATTCCATCTCTATTTTTATGAAGTAAATACAGGTGTGGAAACCATGGCATTTACACCCAGTGATTATGTAGATATTACTTCCGTTAGAGAACGTAAAAAGGAAGCAATGTTTGCACACAAAACACAAAACCCTGTAGAAACGTACAATGACTATTTTAGACCGTTGGAAGAATTCAGAGGCCTGGAAGCCGGTGTAAAAGCAGCGGAAGCATTTATTCATTTCACAACTGAAAATGAAAGGGCAACAATTATCGGGCTATAGAAAATAATGGTTACCCATTATCCGAAACCTGAATCTATGATTGGGATCGTATCTGCAGTTCTGGTCCTGCGAAAGAGTTTACCATCCGTCATACGCTCGTGATTTTGAATGAAAGGATGTGGTTGATTAATGAGCGATGTATTAACAAGTCCAAAAAATACCTATAACGGTAACGGTTAGTTGAAAAAGGCTTTCGATGCAGGCTTGAAAACACCTGATAACACCCCGCATGGACCGGGAGATATTCCAGGGACTGACGCAATTAAAAGATTTTATGATATAAATCATTCTCACTTCTGTACATCGTCATCCTGGTTATTTCTGAAAACCATCAAATTGTGATGCAAAATCTTTTTTTGATTGCTCTTTTTTTCTTTAAAAATTCATGCTATGAAATCGGATTATGAAATTGCCCGGGACACTGCCATTCAGCCTATAACAGCAGTCGCAGCCGACCTGGGGTTGCCCGAGGATTTGCTGGTGCCCTATGGCCGTTATAAGGCCAAGATAAATATTCAAAGTTTTGATCAGGAAAAAATTGCTTCGGCTAAGCTTATATTGGTTACTGCCATTTCTCCCACAAAGGCTGGTATTGGTAAAACCACTACGTCTATCGGTCTCGCCGACGGATTAAAGAAATTAAAAAAGAAAGTAGTGCTGGCATTGCGGGAACCCTCCCTGGGGCCTTGTCTTGGCATGAAGGGTGGAGCTACCGGTGGCGGATATGCGCAGGTGATTCCTATGGAAGAAATTAACCTGCATTTTACCGGCGATTTTCATGCGGTTACCTCTGCTAATAATACGCTTGCTGCACTAATGGATAATTTTCGCTTTTTTAACCGCGGCAAACCCGAAAGCATAAAAACGGTTTTGTTTAAAAGATGTCTCGATGTTAACGACAGGGTATTGAGAAAAATAGTTACAGGACTGGATACGCCAAACAATGGAATACCATCTGAGACCGGGTTTGTTATAACGGCCGCCAGCGAAATCATGGCCGCCCTTTGCCTTGCTGAAGGGCTGGAGGAACTCCGCAAAAAGATTGATGACATATTGCTTGGATTTACGTTTGCTGATAAACCATTTACCACAAAAGATCTTGGCATTACGGGCGCTATTACCGCCCTGTTAAAAGATGCCATACAGCCCAATCTTGTGCAAACGCTGGAAGCGTGCCCGGCACTCATCCATGGCGGACCATTTGCCAATATTGCCCATGGGTGTAATTCGATTATGGCCACAAAAACTGCGCTACAGTTTGGTGACTACGTGATAACGGAAGCAGGTTTTGCTACCGACCTTGGCGCCGAGAAATTTTTTAATATTAAATGCCGGAATGCTGGTCTGCAGCCGGCAATGAGTGTGCTGGTCGCAACTTTACGGGCTTTGAAACTAAGCGGTGGTGCCGATGAAAAAACAATGACATTGCCAAATACACGTTCACTTGAAAAAGGAATACGCAACCTGGAAAAACATATTGCGATACTTCGGACTTTTCAACAGCAAGTGCTGGTAGTTCTTAACCGTTATGATCAGGATACAGAAGAAGAGATTGCATTATTACGCAAATGGTGCGTAGAAAAAGGAGTCGATTTTGCCGAAAATGATTCTTTCAGGCTAGGCAGTGAAGGTGCACTGGAAATGGCACAGGCGGTAATAAATATTTGTGAGCATCCTTCACCTCCCCTGAAATACACCTATGATCTTTCTGACGATATTGAAACGAAGATAAGGAAGATTGTTACTACAATTTATGGCGCCAAAGATGTGGTCTTGTATAAGAAAGCAAAGGAAATGATTAAAAAAATTAAGATGCTGGAGCTGGAACATCTGCCCGTATGCATGGCCAAAACACAATACTCTTTTACACATGAACCTTCCATCAGTGGGCTGGATGGTGATTTTATTATAGACGTTGACGACCTCGTGATTAACCGGGGAGCCGGATTTATTGTAGCGGTTTGCGGCGAGATGGTACGGATGCCGGGCCTCCCAAAAATACCGCAGGCAAATTATATAGATGTGGTGGAAGGAAAAATAACAGGGGTGAGCTGACATAAACGTTTACTTTGGCTGGTTGGATTATTCGGGTAGGCGTTTCAGTTAGCATAAGCACAACAGGGGAAGTTATGCCTAACAAACCGGACATATCGTTTACACCCGTTAACTGGAAGATCAGATATAACCAATTCTACAAGTTCTGTTGAAATAAGCACAAAAAAAATTATCTAACTGACACAGGACCGACATCACTCGCCTAACAATAATTCCTTCAAGTGCCCACTTTATTCGTAAAATTTACCTCAATGCTGTGATACCGCTGCCTGTTTGTTTCAACATGCTACGTGCCGGCGAGGAGAAATATTAATCCTATCTTCAAACTTCTATAAAAATAATTCTATCATAAAGCATTTTATATGACACTAAAAAGAAGAGATTTTATCAATCTCTCCGCTATCGCTGCAGCAACTGGAATAGCCGGATTTAGTTCCTGCACACCTGGTGTACCATCCAACGAAAAAAAATCTGCGATGGATGATTTGCAATTAATGACACATGATGTTGTGCCAATTACTTTACAGGAAAGAGTAGCCCGGGTAGAAAAAGCACAAAGGTTACTCACGGAACAAAAAATGGAAGCTTTGATTTTGGATGCGGGCACATCACTGGAATATTTTACCGGCATTAGCTGGTGGCCAAGTGAAAGAGCCATGGTCGCTATTATTCCTGCAAAAGGAGCTGTAGGTTATGTTTGCCCGGGCTTTGAAGAATCGCGTCTACACGAACTCGTTAAAATAGGTAAAGACGTGTATGCATGGCAGGAAGATGAAAGCCCTTTTCAAAAAATAGTTGCTGCGCTAAAAGATACCAACATTCAATCCGGCAACATCGGCATGGAAGAAAGGCTTCGTTTTTTTATCCTCGATGGCGTACGAAAAGAAGCGCCATACTTAAACTATGTAAGTGGTACACCCGTAACGATGCCTTGCCGCATGATTAAATCTCAGGCTGAAATTGCGCTAATGCAGAAAGCAAATGACATTACATCCGCCGCAATAAAATTTGGCATCGCCCAATTGCGTGTAGGCATGACGCAACATGAACTCTCTTCTATAATTGCAGAAGCACAGCATAAACTCGGAGGCTCAAATCCTGATGCATTGGTTCTCTTTGGAACATCGTCTGCTTTTCCACATGGCAGCGTGAAACCACAAACGTTACAAAAGGGCAATATTGTATTAATAGATTGCGGATGCACCGTAGAAGGTTATACGTCGGATATAACAAGGACTATTGTATTTCGCGCCGAACCCACCAAACGTCAATTGGAAATTTGGAATCTTGAACAAAAGGCGCAGGCTGCAGGATTCAATGCTGCAAAAATTGGCGCGGCATGTGAAGAAGTAGATGCGGCTGCCCGCAAAGTAATAACCGACGCGGGTTTCGGCCCGGGGTATCAATTGCCGGGATTACCTCACCGCACGGGACATGGTATAGGCATGGACGGACACGAATGGGGATATATGGTGAAGGGCAATAAACAACTAATACAACAGGGCATGTGCTTTAGTATTGAGCCCACGATTTCTATACCCGGAGAGTTTGGCGTTCGGCTGGAAGATTGTGTGTACATAACTGAGCAAGGGCCTCAATGGTTTTCAAAAACTGCCAAATCTATAAGCGAACCATTTGACTGATTCGTAGCTGAATGAAAGGTTTGCTGGCCTTTCCGACCAGGCTCCCATTTACCAACGGCATTATAAATGAAGTACCCTGCAAAAAAAAGCAGGAAAAGACAACGCGAAAAGTAATCACCTCTAAAATTATTTTCGATTAACCGAAACCGTTAAAAATGGTAGGCTGCGCCAACATACAAAACGTTGGGCTTTACCGAATAGTTTGTATAATTTGAAAAACTTCCCATAACTGAAAAGGCCCCCTTCACTTCAAACTTATCACTCAAAATAAGTCCCAGGTTTGCCGAACCACTCAGCCATCCCTTTTCAAATACGTAGTCATTCTTAATAGTCCTGGTAGTATTGGTAGACGGTGTAGTTTCAACATATTCATTCAGGGGGTAAGAACTTAAGTTATAGCCAATCTTAACCCCTGCATAAACTTTATAAGCTTTGCTTCGCAGAAAATTATAAAAAAACCCTACCGAAGGAGTAACACTATGCACTTTCAGAGAATACGTAATTTCCTTTTCAGGCGCCAAAACGTTAGCATTACTTGTCCCATTACCATTATAATAAAGTGAAGAGTACACTAGTTCAAATCTTATTGTAAAATCATCCAGGTTTCTCCCGGAATAAATATCCATTCCTATACCAAATGCGGGAGTCACTTTATTTGAATATTTCAATTTTGATATATCGGGGAATCCACTAAAATTTACAAAAGAAACCTGTCCACCTCCTGAAATAAAAAAGGAAGGCTTATTTCTTTTTGTCTTTAAAGTTATAGTTCCGCTCCGGTTATCTATTAATTGTACTAACGCTGTAAGGTCTTTTCCTACATACCTCGAGTGATTTATCCTGTATTCAACTTCTTTATGGTCCGGACGGTTACTTGAAAGATATACTAACAACTGTTGGCGATAAGTAGTTTGTGTTTCCGAAGCCCCATCGTGCAGGTAAATTTTATAAATTAACTCTTCATAGTCACCTGTTTTATACTTGATGTAAAAATGATACTTATCGTCCGTTAGAGCATATAAACTCAACGTATCTGACTTTACAAGTTCCCGAAGAAAAACAGTATCTGTTACTACAGAATCCTGGGTGTCATTGGTTAGATATCTAATATCCACCGGGCGAATATCTTTTGTAACGATTGCCGTGGCATATGTATCCTTATTTGCAATACTAAAAAGACTAATATCTTCTACGGTGTAAGGCACCTCTTTTTCCGCCATATTTTCCTTGAATAGTATTTTCCTGGGATTGTTCGACCATTGACGATAATCTATCCATCCATGGATGGTTTCTCCATTATTTTTTATTATGAACCCTGGTTGATAATTGGCTTGCGTAAACGCATTAATAAAAAATAATTGTGAAATAATGACTAAGAAGATATTTCTCATTGGTTTTGGTTAATTAGGCTAAGCTCGATTATTGTTTTGGTTTTCAATACAAACGAAAAAAAATCGGTTTTAATATTTCAAATCTAAAAAAGATCCGGAGGTCTACGACCACCGGATCTTAATTGATTTAAAAGAATTAAACGTGCCTGATTATAATTTTGATATCCCTGTCGTTTCACTTACATGGCCGGGATTGTTAATATTAAACACTTCGGTATTGCGTGTTTCTGTTGACGTTACTTCAACATGTACCATAAAACCGGGAGTACTTA
>NZ_JBMQQG010000281.1:0-9682 GCF_057362405.1 Ginsengibacter sp. | reverse complement strand
TCCTGGCCGTTAGACGTAAGTGAAAAAAAAATAGTCGGAAAGGCCATCGCCACACGAATGAATTCATCAACGATATGTCTTAACTCTGACGCATTACTTTTTAAAAAATTTCTTCTTGCCGGAACATTAAAGAAAAGGTTCTTCATCGCAATATTGGTTCCTTCAGGAGTGGCTACCGGTTCCTGTGTAATCACAACACTGTTTTCAATTTCGATGAAAGTACCAACGGGTTCGCCGGTTCTTTTGGTTTTTAATTCCACCTGTGCTACTCCGGCTATGCTCGCTAATGCCTCACCGCGAAACCCCATAGTCTTTATGTGAAACAGGTCATCAATATTTTTTATCTTGGAAGTAGCATGTCGCTCAAAGCTCATCCTGGCATCGGTTTCGCTCATTCCTTTCCCGTTATCGATTACCTGTATTAAAGCTTTTCCTGCGTCATTCACAAAAAGCTTTATTTCTGTTGCACCGGCATCTACTGCATTTTCCAACAATTCTTTTACCGCGCTGGCGGGGCGCTGGATTACTTCGCCTGCGGCAATCTGGTTCGCAATATTTTCAGGCAATAAGGTAATAATGTCGGCCAAAGGACTCCTCTTTTTTAATTTGCAAATTTAATAATTATACTTGGGTCGGGTATTTAAGTTATACATCGGCCACCAGTGGTGCTTTCTTCATAAAAACATAAATCTCTTTTTTAGCACTTGTAAAAAAACATAATTGTTTACCTTGCGCCCAGCTTCAAATATATCTTTCCCAATGAATAAATTTTTGCTTACAATTTTTTTTCTTCTCACAATTTCTTCAGTTACTTTCTCACAAATACAAAAAAACAACCACGCTCAATATTGGGCCGATAGTGTTTTTAATACATTGAGTGATGACCAGAGAATTGCGCAATTGATGGTATTGCGAGAAAGCAGTTACACCAAAGACGGGCCGGTCTATTATGACTCTCTGATTGCGGATGCAATTACAAAATATAACATTGGTGGTATTTGCCTCTTCCAGGGTGGCCCTGTTCAGCAGGCAAATTTCATTAACTATTTCCAAAGTATTGCAAAGACGCCGTTGATGGTTTGCATAGATGCTGAATGGGGATTAGGTATGCGGCAGGATAGTGTTATTCCGCTCAATCACCAGATGATGCTTGGCGCCGTGAATGACACCGCTATTATTGCTGCCTACGGTAACCTGGTGGGTGAGCAATGCAAACGGGAAGGCATACACGTAAATTTTGCACCTGTGGTTGATATTAATAATAACCCCGATAACCCTGTTATTAATGACCGCTCTTTTGGGGAAGATAAATATAAAGTAGCCCGTTATGGGGTTACCTATATGAAAGCTTTGCAGCGGCAAGGTGTGCTGGCTTGTGCCAAACACTTTCCTGGCCATGGCGACGTTTCTGTCGATTCTCACCTGGATCTTCCTGTGATTAATAAAAGTATGGCGCAACTGGACTCGCTTGAATTATATCCGTTTGAGCAAATGTTTAACGCAGGAGTTGGAAGCGTGATGATCGCACATTTATATATCCCTGCCATTGATACTACTGCCAATACGGCGACATCTTTATCAAAGAAAAATGTTACAGGATTATTGCGTAATAAATTGCATTACCAGGGCTTAACTTTTACGGATGCGCTTGGTATGAAGGGCGTGGCTAAATTTTTCCCCGGTGGGCAAATTGCAGCACAGTCGCTTATTGCGGGCAATGATATACTTTGTCTCCCTGAAGATGTTGCCACATCTATTGCAAAAATCAGGGAAGCTATAGATAGCAACAAATTAAGCTGGGACGACGTGTATGCAAAATGTAAGAAGGTATTGCAATACAAATTCATCTACGGCATGGCGAATGCAAAACCCGTAGATACAACCAATCTTGTTAATGATTTGAATGCGGGCTCAGACATTGTGAAAAAATTGGTCGCAGAGAATGCTATCACGATTCTAACCAATAAGGATAAAGAATTTTTCCCCCTGACCGATGAAAACAAAAAGATCGCTTATATAGGTATTGGAATTGATAGCGCAAATACTTTTTCTACAAGATTGAAAAACGACCTGAAAGCGGATGCATTTTATTTTGATTACCAGGAAACTGCCTTAAGAATATTATCTACGGTAGAATTGCTTAAGACCCGTTACAATGCTGTAGTAATCGGGGTGCATAATTACAACCGTTACCCGGCAAATCAATTCGGCATCAGCAGTTATGCATTGGAACTTATTAAACAAATTCAACAAAATAATAAAACCATTTTATTTGATTTTGGAAATCCTTATGCAATCAAAAACTTTTGCAATTCCGATAATTTGGTGGCTTGTTACGAGGACGATTCTACTACTCAAAATGCTGCTGCAGATATTCTGGAGGGAAAAATAATTGCTAAGGGAACTTTACCCGTAACGGTTTGCGATAAATACAAGTATGGCACGGGCGTTATCTCGAAACGAATTATGCCGCTTGCAACGCCAGCTTCGGAAGGACTTAACGGCTTGCAAATGACACGCGATATTGATTCTATTGCACTTGAAGGAATTGCCGGAAAGGCCTATCCTGGCTGCGTGGTTTTAATTGCACGGCATGGAAAAATTGTTTTTGAAAAAGCCTATGGCACTTATAATTACGATACGCCGGAACCTGTAAGCCTTAATTCCATTTATGATATGGCGTCGGTAACGAAAATTTGCGGTACTACACTTGGCGTTATGAAATTGTATGACGAGGGTAAGTTAAGGCTCGATAAAACATTGGGAACTTATTTACCATGGGTAAGAAAAAGTGATAAAAAAAATCTAAACATAAAAAAGATATTGCTTCACCAGGCAAGGCTTGTCGCAGATGTTGTCTTTTATAAGAAAACGGTAGATCCGGTTACAGGAAAGCCCCTGCCTCAATACTTCCGTCCGGATTCATCTGCTAAATTTAGCGTGAGAGTTGCACAGAATTTGTATTTGCGAAAAGATTATGCGGATTCGATGAACAAAAGTATAGCCGACAGTAAGCTGCTTCCAGACGAAAAATATGTTTACAGCGACAATGACTTCATTTTAATGGCAGATGTTGTTAAGGCTCTTTCAGGGTTGAGAATTGATAAATACGTCGATAAATATTTTTACAAACCAATGGGGCTTCATTCAATTGGGTTTAATCCGAGGAACAGGTTTGATACGAATCTCGTTGCTCCCACAGAATTGGATCAATATTTCCGGTATCAACATTTGCACGCAGATGTTCATGACGAAGGAAGTGCCATGTTTGGCGGGGATGCAGGACACGCTGGTTTATTCAGCAATGCAGAAGATATTGGCGCACTTCTTCAAATGTTTTTAGATGGCGGCTCATTTAAAGGCAAACAATATATTAAGCCGTCAACTCTTAAATTGTTTACGGCCTACAATTCAAGTATCAGCAGGCGTGGTATTGCTTTTGACAAACCTCAAAAAGATAATTATATCACTACAGATCCTCATCCTTATCCTTCAAGATTTGCGTCTCCGCTCACTTTTGGGCATACCGGATATACAGGAACCTGTATTTGGGTTGATCCGAAATATGATCTGGTTTACGTATTTTTAAGCAACCGTGTGAATCCAACAAGAAGTGATAATTTATATAAGTTAAATATAAGAGGATCTATTGAAGATGCGGTTTACAAAGCGATGGTTCCGGCTATACCAGAGGTTATCAAAAGAGAAGAATATGAAAAGG
Source organism: Ginsengibacter sp. (assembly GCF_057362405.1). Taxonomy (NCBI): domain Bacteria; kingdom Pseudomonadati; phylum Bacteroidota; class Chitinophagia; order Chitinophagales; family Chitinophagaceae; genus Ginsengibacter; species Ginsengibacter sp. The sequence goes on along the minus strand of NZ_JBMQQG010000281.1, from coordinate 5,961 downwards.
CCAACGATCTAAGTAAAAAATAAAACAGTAAACATAAAAACGATTGAAATATGAAATACCCATATCAAATAAATTCATTAGAAGAATATAAGGAAGCGTATAAAAAAAGTGTAGATGACCCAGAATCGTTTTGGGGGGATGTTGCTAAAAACTTTTATTGGCGCAAAAAATGGGATAAGGTTCTTGACTGGAATTTTAAAGAGCCGAAGGTTGAATGGTTCAAAGGTGCTAAATTGAATATCACTGAAAATTGCATCGACCGCCATCTTGAAACAATGGGCGAAAAACCTGCCATCATTTGGGAGCCTAATAACCCGGAGGAACGAACCAGGACTGTTACGTATACAAGATTGCATAAGAGAGTTTGCCAGTTTGCCCAGGTGTTGCTGAATAACGGTGTTAAAAAAGGTGATCGTGTTTGTATTTATATGGGCATGGTGCCGGAACTGGCTTACGCTGTTTTGGGCTGCGCCAGGATAGGGGCGATTCATAGTGTAATTTTCGGTGGATTTTCTGCACAAAGTATTGCAGACCGATTGTATGATGCCAATGCAGAATTTATTGTAACATGTGATGGTGCTTACCGCGGTGGAAAAGCTATTCCATTAAAAAGTATTATTGATGATGCCTTAATTGGTAACCGTACTATAAAGAAAGTAATCGTTTATACAAGAACAAGAACCCCGGTTTCAATGCTTAAGGGTAGGGATGTATGGTGGGAGGATGAAATGGATTATGCCTTATCACAAATTGAAAGAAATAATGTGGTAACCATGCCCGCAACTGAAATGGATGCGGAAGATCCGTTGTTTATTTTATACACTTCCGGCTCAACGGGTAAACCCAAAGGCGTGGTGCATACTTGCGGCGGTTATATGGTTTGGACTACTTACACTTTTGTAAATGTGTTTCAGTATAAACCCGACGATGTACATTTCTGCACGGCAGATATCGGGTGGATAACCGGGCATAGTTATATCGTGTATGGTCCTTTAGCTGCTGGTGCCACAAGCGTAATGTTCGAGGGCGTGCCAACATGGCCCGATGCGGGAAGGTTCTGGGATATAATTGATAAATACAAAATAAATATTTTATATACAGCGCCCACTGCTATCAGGAGTTTAATGAGTTATGGTTTAGAGCCGTTGAAGGGTAAAGACATGTCAACTTTAAAAGTATTGGGTACGGTTGGTGAACCCATTAATGAAGAAGCATGGCATTGGTATGATGATAATATTGGGAAAGACAAATGCCCGATTGTAGACACGTGGTGGCAAACAGAAACAGGTGGGATTTTAATTTCAAACTTAGCGGGTGTTACCCCGGCGAAACCAAGCTGGGCTACGTTGCCCATGCCTGGCGTACAGCCGTTACTGGTAGATGACCGTGGGCAAGAAGTGACCGAACCTGATGAACATGGCTTATTGAAAGGAAATCTTTGCATAAAAGCGCCGTGGCCAGGCATCTTAAGAACTACTTATGGTGACCATGAACGTTGCAGGAAAAACTATTTTGACGCCTATGAAAATCTATACTTTACAGGCGACGGAGCGCTTAAAGATAAGGACGGTAACTATCGTATAACGGGAAGGGTAGACGATGTTTTAAATGTGAGTGGCCATCGCATCGGTACGGCCGAAGTTGAAAATGCAATTAACATGCATACCAATGTAGTAGAAAGCGCTGTTGTCGGATTTCCTCATAATATAAAAGGCCAGGGCATTTATGCGTTCGTTATTACTGAAAAAAATACACATGAAGATGAACGGGCAAAGAATGACATTCTTGAAACAGTTGCAAGAGTTATTGGGCCTATTGCCAAACCAGATAAAATACAATTTGTAAATGGTCTTCCGAAAACAAGAAGCGGAAAAATTATGCGACGCATTTTAAGAAAAATTGCTGAAGGCGAAACAGAAAATCTTGGCGACACAACCACCTTGTTGGATCCTGCAATTGTAGATGAGATAAAACAGAATAAAGTGTAAATTTGAATGAAGGCTAGAAATGCAATTAAGATTATCGAAAAAGATGGGTGGTACTTGGTTCGACAGAAAGGAAGCCATAAACAATACAAGCATCCATCTAAAAAGGGATTGGTTACAATTGCAGTCCACTAACAAAGCGATGAGGTAGCTCCAGGAACGTTAAATAGTATATTTAAGCAAGCTCAAATAGACAAACAATGAGAAAGTATTTGGTAGTATATGAAAAAACAAAAACGGGATATTCAGCTTATGCGCCGGATTTGCCCGGAGTGATTGCTACAGGTAAAACAAAATCTATTGTTGAAAAAAATATTTTCGAAGCTATCCAATTTCATTTGGAAGGATTGAGGGAAGAAAACTTTCGAATCCCCAAAGCAAATGCTCAAAGTGAAGTTTTCGTTTTCCCATTATAATTTTAAACAGACCAGATTTTTATTCATCCAATTATATAGCTTTCTATACTAGTATCTGTTTATGAAAAGATTTCTGAAAATACTTCTCTGGACAATTTTGATTGTCTTTGTACTTATCAATTTTATTAGCGCAACTAACGCCTACAAGTTTACACATTTTTATAATTCGGGTGAAGTAATTATTAAACCTGAAAACAAAAAAACGGCATGGGATCATGCGAGCGATATACTATTTGGCAAAGATTATATCAAGAAAAAAAATGTTCCTCTTCCTGCGTCTTTTTCAAATGTTACGCTTACTACAAAAGACAATATAAAATTAGCAGGCTGGTATAGTGCGGCAACTAACGCAAGTGGTTCCGTTGCCTTGTTTCATGGATACGGCGATAACAAAACCGATGTGCTTGAAGAAGCGAAAGCCTTTTTAAATATGGGTTATAATGTGTTACTGATCGATTTTAGAGCACATGGTAACAGTGACGGACACACGTGCACTATTAGCTACCGGGAAACAGAAGATGTAACCCTTGCTTATAACTTTTTAAGAAGCAAGGGAGAAAAAAATATTGTTCTTTGGGGAATATCTATGGGGGCGGCAACAGTAGCGCGGGCTATAGACGAAGATCATCTTCAACCTGCAAAAGTAATTTTAGAAATGCCTTTTGCCACTATGGAAAATGCTGTGGAAGGACAATTAAAAACCATGCATTTGCCCGGCGAGCCGTTGGGAACATTGCTTACTTTTTGGGGCGGTATAGAGCACGGGTTTTGGGCTTTCAAAGTTAACCCTGATGAGTATGTAAAGAAAATCCATTGCCCTGTTCTGATGCAGATTGGATTGAACGATGTAAGAGTTACCCCGGAAGAAAGAAAAGAAGTCTACGAAAATTTGAACCAGCCAAAACAACTGGTAATTTACAATAACAGCGGCCATGAATCACTTTGCAAGAAAGAACATTTGAAGTGGCTGGCAAGTGTGTCTGCATTTCTTAACAGTTAATGTTATCATGATGAACTTTTGGACATTTTAAACTTTCCAAAAGTTAAGCTACCAATACATGCATCCGAAAGATATCTCCATAAATGACTATGATTATTTTTTACCTGAAGAGAAAATTGCATTTTTCCCATTAGAAGAAAGAGATCAGTCAAGGTTGTTGATTTATGAAAATGGCAAAATAAATGAGGATATTTATTTGAATATTGCTAACCATCTACCTTCAAAAAGCTTTCTTGTTTTTAATGATACTAAAGTTATTAAAGCGAGAATTTTATTTACAAAAGACACGGGCGCAGTTATTGAAATCTTTTGCCTGGAACCCTATGAGAAAATAAATGATTACGCTGTTGTTCTTCAGAAAAAAAAATCGGTGCGATGGAAATGCATGATTGGCGGTGCCGGCAAATGGAAGCAGAAATATCTTGAAAAAAAATTTACTATCGATAACGACGAAGTAACATTAAAAGCTGAACTGGTTGAAAAACTAAGCGATGCCTATGTTGCTGAATTGAGCTGGAGCCCGGGCGAATACTCCTTTGCAGAAATTATAGAACACGCAGGCAAAACGCCGTTACCTCCATATATCAAGCGGGACGCAGGCGAAAGTGATGCCGAAAGATACCAGACTATTTACTCAAAATACGAGGGGTCGGTTGCGGCGCCAACTGCCGGGTTGCATTTTACGGAAAGAATATTTTCATCTTTAAAAGAAAAAAATATTGACATCGGTTTTGTTACGCTTCATGTGGGAGCAGGAACTTTTAAACCCGTAAAAAGTGAAACCATGCAAGGCCACGAGATGCACGCCGAATGGATTGATGTTTCCACGGGTTTTATTGGACAACTGATAAAAAATATTTCGAACAGAATTTTTTGTGTGGGAACCACTTCGGTAAGGACTGTTGAAAGCCTTTACTGGATGGGCGTTAAAACAATGCTTTATCCAAATGCTTCAATCGAAGAGTTGGAAATACACCAGTGGGAAGTATATGAAGACGATCTCTTTAAAAATCCTTTCAGTACAGAAGAAGCTTTACAGTCTTTATTAAATTTTCTTCACGATAAAAAATCTGAAAGACTCTTTATCAAAACACAAATAATAATTGCGCCGGGTTATCAATTCAAAATTGTACAAGGATTGATTACAAATTTTCATCAGCCAAAATCAACCTTGTTATTATTGGTGGCAGCTATGGCTGGAGAAAACCTGCCTACCGGGCAGGCAGGATGGAAATCCATTTACGAATACGCATTGAACAACAACTTCCGGTTTTTAAGCTATGGAGACGGGTGTTTAATTTTTAATAAAAATTAATCTTAAGGATATTAAATAATTCTTAACAACAATAAACGGTACATTTAATTTACCGTAAATCCGAACTACTGAATATGAAATTGAAAATTGCTTTTGTATTGCTGTTATTTCTTAATATATCATCTAATACAAAGGCTCAATCATTCATCGCTTTTTCTACAGGTATTTCAAAAGATTTAAACAATTCCCAAAATACATTTTACCATATTCCTCTTTCTATAAAAATAGAGCCATTTAGAAGATCCGGGTTTTTTATTGAAGGGAATTATGGGTTGCTTTTTTCGAGAAACACCAGCGCCGATGCTTATACTGTAAATTCAGCATTGGCTGCGCATGTGACGTTACATGAGGTAATAATGCCTCGAATATTCACGGTAAATTTTGGCGGTGAAATTCATTTATATACTAGTAGAAAAAGTGATAATAGTATTTATCTTGATCTTACAATGGGGGTCAGTTCTCAACATTTCAAAGTGAGCTATAAAAACTATGATAACCAAAATTATGAAGTATTGAATCCTGACGTAAGCACAGATTCCTCGGGCCTTGTGCTTGGAATGGCAGTTGTCTATAATTTTCATAGGCCAAAGCAGGATATGTTTTTGAAGTTGTATGTTCAAACCCCACCGTTGGTTTCTAATTTTGAATACTATCCAATGACCTATAAACTAATTGCACCTCTACAGCTAACATTCGGTTATAAATTATTCAATCATAAAAAATGAAATATAAATACCTGCTACTCTTAATTTGCGCTCCTTTATTTATGGCAACTGAATGTCGCAGAAATTATTTCTTTCCCGATCCGGATGACAACGGGTTGAGCAGATTTACTTCCCGCGGGTATAATGTAGCAACTGCTTATATTAACGATGCGCCATTAGTCAACATTGCATCTTATTATTCTTTGCTTCAAAAAGATTCTTCAGGAAGTTCTATTGATACCTTAAAATTTGCATGGGCCTTGTATCCAAGCGATTTACTGAATCACAACTCCATTTACCACGACATATCTTTTCAACTACCCGTTTCTTCATCTTTCAGTAAAAATGATTTGTTAGCATTTAACGGGAAAAGATTTTTAAATGCAACTAAAGTTGTTATTAATGAAACGCAGGATAGCACTTTAAAATCTATTTCAGGAACTGCTGACTTATATTTTGTATCTATTACTGAAGATCTCTCGTATCCTCCACAAAAATATGTAAAGCTATCCGGCCTTTTTGATGGGAATATCGGTGACAC
>NZ_JBMQQG010000280.1:0-7780 GCF_057362405.1 Ginsengibacter sp. | reverse complement strand
CACTGTTCATTTGGATATTGATGTTCAGGACTTGGATTGTGATTTTTTTGCTTTTTCTGGACATAAGGTGTATGGACCAACTGGCGTTGGTGTGTTGTATGGTAAAAAAGAACTATTAGAAAGTATGCCGCCATTTATGGGCGGTGGTGAAATGATAAAAGAAGTAACTTTTGAAAAAACAACCTATGCGGATCTTCCTTATAAATATGAGGCCGGCACGCCAAATATTGCCGATACAGTGGCGTTAAAATCGGCATTAGATTTCATAAATGAAACCGGGAAAGATGCCATAAGAGAGCACGAAAATGACCTGTTGCATTATGCAACGTCTCATTTGGAAGTTTTGCCTGGATTGCGCATCATTGGTACTGCTGCAGAAAAAGTAAGTGTTGTTTCTTTTGTAATTGAAAATATTCACCCGCAGGATATTGGTGTTTTATTGGATAACCAGGGAATTGCCGTAAGAACAGGGCATCATTGCACGCAACCATTAATGTCCCGCTTTGGGATTCCCGGAACGGTTCGTGCATCCTTTGCGATGTACAATACAAAAGAAGAGATTGACAGGTTGGTAAATGCATTGCAAAAGGCAATAAAAATGCTTTCGTAAATGAGTAATAAAAGAACGATAGAACATACGGAAGAGGAAATAATAGAATCATTTTCGTTATTTGATAACTGGGAGGAAAAGTATGAATATATCATTGATCTCGGTAAAAAATTGCCGGTGCTTGATGATAAATACAAACTCCCGGAAAATATAATTAAAGGATGCCAGTCAACAGTTTGGTTGGTTGCAGAATATAAAGACGGCAGGATATTTTTTAAAGCAGATAGTGACGCAGTAATTGTAAAAGGGTTGGTAAGTATGTTGATTGAAGTTTTATCCGGGCATACACCTGATGAAATTCTAAATGCAAAACTTGATTTTTTAAGAGAGATAGGTATGATGAACCACCTGGCACAAACACGATCAAACGGATTACTGGCAATGGTAAAACAAATGAAAAATTATGCATTGGTGTATAAATCAATTCATACACCGGAGAAAACAATATGATTATGGATGAAGAGGCATTAAGACAAAAGGTAATTGAATGCTTGCAAACAATATTTGATCCGGAAATTCCGGTGAGCATTTACGAGTTAGGACTGATTTATAAAATAGATATTTTGCCGATAAATAATGTTCAGATAACAATGACATTAACAGCGCCAAGCTGCCCGGCAGCGCAGGAAATTCCAATTGAAGTAGATCAAAAAGTGAGAATGATAGAGGGTGTTAATGAGGTTGATGTTTCAGTAGTTTGGGATCCGCCGTGGGACAAAAGTATGATGAGTGAAGCGGCTTCTTTGGAATTGGGATTTATGTGAGTAAGTAATAAGTGATAAGTGATAAGTAATCGGTAACAAGTATCAAGTAAATAAAAATCAATAATAAAAAAATAAAAACATGGCACAAATAAGTTTGAATTCGTTAATGAACAAATCGTTGGCACCAACTTACAGCGAAGAAATTGCAGCGCCTTTCAGGCAGGAACTAACTGAAGCGGGTTTTGAGCAATTATTAACTCCTGAAGATGTTGAAAAAGCACTGAATAAAAAAGATGGAAAAATTTCTCTCGTTGTTTTGAACTCTGTTTGCGGATGTGCAGCAAGAGCAGCAAGGCCGGGAGTACTTTTATCCTTATTTAATGAGGTGGTTCCCGACAATCTCTACACTGTTTTTGCAGGAATGGAAAAAGCGGCTGTAAATCATTTTCGTGAAAATTTCCTTCTGGGAGTAACACCTACTTCACCCAACATAGCCATCTTAAAAGACGGTGAATTGGTTGAGATTTTACAGCGCCACCAGATAGAAGGAAAATCTGCCGGGCAAATTGCCGATGAACTTGTTGGTCTTTATAATAAAGAAGCAACTAAGAAAAATTCTGAAGAAGAAGTTTCGGCTATGCGTTCCCGTTTTATCGATCGTTACCAGGTAGATCCATTGGGCGTTTAATTTTATAAAAAAGCTACATGAAAATTACAGCACAGGAAGAATACGGGTTAAGAATATTGCTGCGGATTGCGAGATGCCAGGATAATAATGGCATGAGTATTCCGCAGTTAAGCGAAGCCGAGGGCCTTACTGGTGCTTATGTTGCCAAACTTACCCGTAAGCTTCGGATTGAAGGTTATATTAACAGCACACCCGGTAATAAAGGTGGCTATGTTTTGGCGAAGACTCCCGCTGATATTAATATGAACCAGGTATTGAAAACATTAGGTGGGCCTTTATTTGACAAAAGTTTTTGCGGCGATTACGCCGGCTCCTTAAAATTTTGCACTAATTCTGTTGATTGTTCTGTGCGTTCGCTTTGGCAAATGGTTCAATTTTCTGTTGACCAGTTATTAGATAAATTGACTTTATCCGATCTCATCAGTTCCGCAGAGAAGCCAAATCATTTGCTTAATGCGATTCTTGAAAAGAACGTCAGAAATGTATTACTTGAAAAAGCCTCGGTGTAATTAATTTATTGATGAGAATTTTCTGTCTTGAACAAAATTATTTTTCAAATAAAAAGGAACAATTAAATGGCGTCAGAAAGACGCCTTTAATTTTTACAAAGCCTTATAGCGCCTTGCTTCCGGACGGCACATCTTTTTTTTATCCCAAATTTGCCAATGAATTGTATTGCGGCTGCGAACTCGTACTTCGTATTTCCAAGGGCGGCAAAAACATAGTTGAAAACTTAGCTGCGGACTTTTATGATGCAATAACCATTGGAATTAATTTTACGGCCTTTGATAATGATGCCGAATCGTTGGAAGAAGAATTGTTTTGGCAAAAAACAAAAGGGTGGAATAATTCTTCAGTTATTGGAAAATGGTTACCCACGAATAATTTAAACGATATAGAAAATATCAATTTCTGCCTTTATAAGAACAGGGATATGGTTCAGCTTTGCAATTCCGGCTTAATGATTTATAATTTCAACAAATTAATTTCTCATATTCCAGATTCTTATACTTTTAATAAAGGCGACCTAGTCTTTACAGGTACACAGGTTAATATTGGAGAACTGCTTCCCGGCGACAAACTGGAAGCCTTTATAGAAGACGATTCTCTCTTAGAATTAGACATAAACTAATAACCTTCAATAAAACACCAGTCAGGGTCCCGGATTTATTTACTTTTGAATATGAAATATTTTCTAACGATCACCGCAATTATTTCGGTGATCGTTTTATTGCAAGCCTGCAGGAGTACACGTACGACTAAATCTTCAGCTAAGACTGCCACAACTGAAGTCCCCACTAATTATGGAAAGTCAAATGACATAAGCAATGCTGTTCCGAAAATAATTATCAATACGAGGGATGTAGTTGCAGATTCGGTTGTTGAATTTGCCAAAACGCTTGTAGGAATAAAATATAAATATGGCTCAGCTGTTAAGGAGCAGGGTTTCGATTGTTCAGGCTTTATAACCTATGTATTTAGTCATTTTAAAATACAGGTGCCACGAATTTCCAAAGATTTTACGAATGCTGGAACGCCTGTTTCAACAACAGAAAGTAAACCGGGAGACCTCATCCTTTTCACCGGAACAGACACCACAGGTTGGATTGTGGGGCACATGGGAATCATAACTCAAAATGAAAATGGAAAAATACAATTCATTCATTCTGCTTCAGGAAAATCAATAGGAGTCATTATATCGGGAATGAGTAAATATTTTGAAACAAGATTAGTAAAAGTAATCAGGGTGTTCCAACAGTAAATTATTGGCATAAGCTCACATCACCCAAAAGAAAATACCATCTGCTTTGAGGTAACTTTCGTTGACTTTGCATTTTTGTAAGTACTGCCTGAATTTTGTATGTGATAAACAGCCGTTTCTTCATATCTCGATGCTATAATTATTTCTACGCCAGCTGCGTTAGCATCAAATAAATCTTTAACCAATTGCGGTGTATTATTATTTTGAGAAAGATGAGATAAAAATAAATGACTCATAAACGATGACCTATATTTTTTGAAAAGAGCCAAAGCCTGCATATTGGATAGATGCCCTTGTCCGCCACTAATACGCTTCTTTAAATGGTATGGATAATTACTTTCGCTTAACTTTTTTTCATCATAGTTAGCTTCGAGAAATGCAGCATGGCATTGTTGAAAATGCTTTATTACATTTTCGCATGGCAAACCTATATCGGTAAAAATGCCCACTTTTATTGTTTTGCATTCTACGATAAAACTATTGGGGTCAATGGCATCATGAAATTTTGGAAAAGGTAAAATGTTGAGCGTTCCAATCTTTATTGATTCATTAGGCTTGAAAAATGTTGCCAAATGATTTTCAATCCTGATGCCGCTGTTAACCAACGTTGTGGCCGTTATATAAACCGGGAGCTGGTACTTCCTACTAAATACTTCTATTCCTTTAATATGGTCGGAATGTTCATGGGAAACAAAAACTGCTTTTATTTTCTTGATGGAAAGATCAAGCCGCTTCATTCTTTTTTCAATTTCCCTGCATGCAATGCCGGCATCTATTAGCACAGCTTCACTCTCATTACCTATGTAATAACAGTTGCCATTACTACCGGAATTTAAAGAAGTAATAAATAGAGACATTGGGGCAAAGAAACAGATTTTAATTACGCAAAGAAAAAATTCTTATATTTTTACGCCTCGAAAAAGCCTTTTATTACCTTAGATTTTACGTGCCAATGAGATAAATTGCTTTTTCATTCCATGGTTGATAAAATAAACTATGTTTTATTCGTTATAATGGAAAGACTTTAACCTATTCTAATATTCTATGCGTCAGTACTACATATTCGACGGACAGGCGAAAAGGGGACCTTTCGATTTGGAGCAATTAAAATCGAAAATTGTAAATAAGGAGACCCCTGTTTGGTATGAAGGACTTACCTCCTGGATCATGGCGGAAAATATAGATGAACTAAAGGAATATTTTGCAATCAAAACAACGCCCCCTCCACTTCCCAGGCCAATTCGAAAAAATGTACCATTACGTGAGGAAATTTTGAATTCATTTTCGGAAGCGACGCAACTTTATCCTGAAACCAAACGGACGGGGTATTTAGTACCAATCTTAATTTCGATTGTTATTATATCCGGCATTATTCTGGCGGTGCTTTATTATCAAAAAATCATTTCTTTTTAGTTAAACATTTTGCCTCAGCCATTGCTGAATTGGATATTAAATATTTAGCTGAATAATCGTATCTGCATCTTCTGTCTTTATTCCATCTAAATAGATATAGGTTCCCTCCGGAGTTTGCTTGAATTTAATTTTATTTCCGCCATGAAATTCTAATGCACTGGTTATTTTTTCTTTCAACCCGGGGATAAGAATGTGAGATTCATTTTCCGGCACATCCAAGATATGGACATACATTGTTTTATTTTTTGCAGTAATTACACCCCATTTTTGCGGTGGAAGAATGTTGCCTTTTGTGCCATAAATTGTTTGGCCATTAACCCGCATCCATTTTCCGATTTGCTTAAGCGTATCAATAAATTCAGGTTGAATTCTTCCGTTGGGCATAGGCCCCACATTCAATAAAAAATTTGCGTTTCGCCCCGCTGCGTTTACAAGATAATGGATCAATTGTTTTACTGATTTATAACTTGTATCGGATATATTAAATCCCCAGGAATTATTCATTGTTTCGCAGGTTTCTAACGGTAGTTGTTCTGAAGGTTTTTGAAAACTTAAGCCTGAATTATTCTGACCAGGAAGATCTCTTTCGAACATCTGGAAATCCTCACCATCGAAAGGGGTAAGATGATGGTTATTTCCAATGAGGCATTGTGGTTGGAGCTTATGGATTAAGCCGTAAATCTCGTCGTAATGCCAGTTAATTCTTGAAGAGCGATCTGCGTTTCCTTCAGGTGCTGTTTGATCCCAATGCCCATCAAACCAAATGCCTGCAATTTTTCCATAGTTAGTTAGTAACTCTGTTAATTGGTTTTTCATAAATTGAAGGTAGTGCGCATAATCGCCTTTACCCTTTCTGTCGGAGTGTTGGCCTGTTCTGCCTGTTTCATGAGGGTAATCTTCCCTGCTCCAATCTAAAAGTGAATAATATAAGAATAGTTGAATTCCTTGTTTGTGGCATTCATCTGCTATTAATTTTACAACATCTTTTTTAAAAGGAGTATGCATGATGTTATAGTCAGTAAACTTTGTATTCCACATGCTAAAACCGTCATGATGCCTGGTGATTAATGTTATGTATTTCATGCCGGCATTCTTTGCCATACTTACCCAGGCGGCGGCATTAAAATCAATGGGATTAAAAAAATCTACCAACCGTTTGTAATTTTTTACCGGAATGCTTCTGTCATTCATAACCCATTCTCCCGCCCCGGGAATGCTAAAAATTCCCCAATGAATAAAAAGCCCAAAACGGTCATTACTAAAGACTTCCCGGGCTTTTAAATTTTCCGGTGCTGGTTTATAAGCTTGTGCCGAAACATCGCCGTATGTTAAAGCGCAGCAGGTAATTACTAAAAGTAGTCGCTTCATTTATCTTGATTTTATCGGTGATAGTATATTTATAGAACTTGATAACTTATGTTACTACAAACATAATGCATACATTTTTTAAATAACGATTGATCAAATGTTTTCATCAATAAAATTTAATTGCGTCTATGCCTTGATAGTTGAGGCTAATATTTTCGCACTTTATGAATATATACTTCTATAAAAAGAAAAACCGCAATCCCTGTAATAAGAATTGCGGTTTTGTTTTTAGGGTATTGCCGAACCGATACCGGTTATTTACATTTTTAAAACCTTGCCGCTTCCGGCAACCTTGCTGTTTATTTTTGTGGCACTCCCTTTATAAAATACATTTCCGCTTCCGCTGATTTTTGCATCAATACTATTGCTTGCATATACTTTTACATTTCCACTTCCGCTGATTTTTGCATCTACATCGTTGCTGTTGATGTTGCTGCAATCTATGTTGCCACTTCCGCTGATTTGGGCGCTTATAGAATTCGTTCCGTTACCTTTTAGATCTATATTGCCGCTTCCCGCTATCGACAGATCAAGATCCTTAAATTTATCGAACGTTAATTTAAGATTACCTGAACCTGATACAGCCATATCTGTCTTTGAATCATTTGTAAATGCGCCATCGCCACTAATATTTCCGCTGCCGCTTAGTTTCAATGAATTTATTTTTGTCATCGAAACGTAGACATTCATTCTTGTTTTGGATTTAAGATTTACATTCTTCTTTGGTCTTATTAATAACCGTCCGTCTTCTACCGTAGTTTCGATGTAAGGAAGCAGGTTTTCATCCGCTTCAACGGTTACGCTGTTAGAATTGCCGTAACTGATTTGCACATTCATCGAACCCTGGGAGGCTAACGAGGTGAAGCTGCTCACTTCACGGGTTTCTTTTTTTACTTCACCGTTGCCTTTAATGGTTTCCCATTTTTGTGCTGCCGCGTTGATGCTTATTAAAACAAATAAGCTTATCAATAATTTTTTCATATCTATTTAATTTTTTTTAGAAGATAGTAGTATTACGAACTGAATGGAAAAAAGTTACAGGAGCTGATAAATTATATGAAAGGATTTTTACATCAAGCTGATATCCTGCCAGTGTATTAATTTAAAAGAATTTTTCCCACAAAGTCACAAAGGCCACTAAGGATCGCTAAAACAAACTTCGTGCCCTTCGTGTCTTTGTGGGAAAATGATGCATTGCCATTTTCTTTAAACGATGTGAATCATATAATAATTAT
>NZ_JBMQQG010000279.1:0-10500 GCF_057362405.1 Ginsengibacter sp. | reverse complement strand
GGCATATACGTCAGCTTTATACAAATGACAATCTCCTTTTTCTGCACGGCGGTTTCCCAGGGTGAGCAGGTTGCACATTTGCGAATAAGCTGAAACGTTAGTAGGGTAGGCGAGCAGGCTGATGCCATCGAGCAGATCAAGACGGCAACCAACAATAATACGAATGCCTTGTTTTTTTGCGGCCGCATATGCACGCACAATGCCGGCAAAGCTGTTGCGATCAGTTATGGCAATTTCGCTGTATCCCAGTGCTGCAGCTTGCTCCGCCAGTTCTTCCGGATGCGATGCCCCGCGGAGGAAGCTGAAGTTGGTTGTTATTTGTAATTCTGTGTAGTTCATAAGGCCTCACCCCAACCCCTCTCCAGAGGAGAGGGAAAAGACTTGTTTTTGAAAATAATTTTATTCATCTATCAATATTTATATTTTGATAATAGGATTACTAATGCTGAGTTTACTTTGCACAACTGCTCAACATAGCTGTTCCCGCAATCGTGCTGTATTTCGATTGCGGGGGTCTTTTTTTGGTTCTTTTTTGGACAAGCAAAAAAGAACATATCATTTAATAAAGACATTTGATGAATTATCATTTTTTTTCTTGCTGTTTAGATGATTAGGAATAATTATTAAACCCTATGCAAAGAATCCATGAATAAACCATTGATACGATTTAGCAACATCATAATGCCCTGAACGAAATAACCAATAACGGTTTCCATCTTCATCTTCTACAACATAATAATCCCTGTGTTGTCCATCCTGCAACCACCATTCCTGTTCAATTCTTTCCGGTCCATCCGCTTTTATTATTTTATGCAACCTGCCTTTATATCTAAACAACATGGGCGGATAATCAGGAATGGGTGCTGTTACTTCAATGGCTAGTGGCCTCGACAATAATTGCAATGGTCTTGGCTTACTCACATTCCATGTAGTGGTTAATTTTTCATTGATAGAAGCCACGGGCTTAAATGAACGTTCCGGCCAATAATGTTCATCAGGCATGTAACGGTGAATTCTATTAGCGCCCATTTTCCCTTCTATCCTGTCCAGTAATTCATATAAACCGATATCATCCAACCCTCCTGTATTATCCCACATCTTTTCCTGCATAGGAATTATCTCTTCTACTTTTGATGTTTCCAGTGTAAATAGTTCTATTCCCAATGCAGGTTCAATGGTATCTGTTTTTATTTCAAATAATTTATAAAGGTGTTTGCTGCTGTTTGAAGGGCGATTGGTCCCAATATCTATCTCTTCAATTTTGCCATCTATACGGTAACCCTTAAACGAAGCTATGCGAAGCCCTTTTTGTTCATGTTGCAAACGGAGGCATAATGTTTCCAGCAGGCGTTGTAAGGCTATTTCAATACCCTTTGCTGTTACAATAGGTTCCAGGCAAGGTAGCCGTTCCAGGTATGCTTCAACAGGATGCACAGGTTCTACAGCTTCTTCTTCATAACCTAACGCCTGGTCTAAACGAAGGAGAAGTGAAGAACCAAAACGCCGTCTTAAAGCCGGACGGGGCATATTGATAAAACTGCTTACCTGCCTTAGCCCAAGTTTTTGCAACCGTTCAATTATTTCACTTTCAATACGAAGGGCCTCAGGTGGTAATGATAGCAGTGTTGCTGTTTGCTTGTCGCTTTCAACTATAGTGATATTCTTTCCAAAACGGGCAACAGCCCATGCTGTGCCGATAGTATCAGCCATGGCTATATGCACATCATAGCCAAAGCTTATTATTCGTTTACTGATTGACGTTATATATTGAAGTTCACCACCCCAAAGGTGGGTACAGCCACTCACATCAAGCAGCAATCCATCCGGTAAGTCAATGCCGACGGCAGGTGTAAAGCGAATGCACCATTCTGCAATGCCTTTGAGTAATTTGGTGGAAAGTTCCGTGTCATCATTTAAAACTTCCAGTGAAGGAATGATCGCTCTTGCATCTGCTACAGCCATCCCGGTATCTGCTCCCTGCGTTTGTGCGTGTGAGTTAGCTGCGGTTATTACCATTCGTCCATGATCAGGCGATGCCAATACAAAAGGTAGTTGCCTTAATTGTGGCTGGCGGCGGGAGTGCCAATCCGTTCGGAGATAACGGAACCATATAGATACAAAACGTTTTGACATGTCATCCTGTTTTCTTTTGTTTCTCCTGTTGAAGTACTGCCATCTTTGAAATATTCCTGAAGTGTCCGGCAGTAAATTCTATTTGCCATTTACCAGGTTTACCATTTCTTACTCTTAGCAGTTCCGCACTCCACCGGGGAAAACCTACACCGGGCAGATCATCTGCAGGTTCACTCGGTAAGGAAGTAATTTTCCATCGCGTTATACAGGCTGTTGTGTTAATGCTTCGTGGATTTCGGCGTAAAATAAATCCCGTTACTTTGCTTTCTTCAACTGCTAACTGCAATCGTCTTGAAGAAGTGAAACTCAATTCTGTTATTTCTCCAACAACTGCGGATAGTCCATTACATTTAAGCGCTTCCTCCGTTGCCCAAAGAATTTCTTTTTCTTTTTTCAGATCAATAAAAATGATTTTGTCGGGGGGAACACCAAACGCAGCAAGGGCAGGAGGGAAGATGGTTCTGTAAGAACTGATCCATATTGTTGCACCGTCAGTACTCATTAAAGAGGCCAGTATACCCGTAATAAATCCACCCGAAGCAGTAACATCTTCTTCGCTGGTTGCAATAAATTCATGTATGGCGCCAAATGGAAATTCAGCATTGGGAAATGCATTTGTAATTGCGGCAGGCAAAGGCTCAACCATATTATTGCCCTGGTTTTTTTTGAACCTTTGCAAAGGAAGAATATCCTTCCGTAATTGGGTAATAATATCGGATTTAATTCCAGGCATTGACAGAGTATACTAAATATGTTAGCTGCATTTTGATGCTAAATTACTAAATAATTTAGTAAAAGGAAATTTAGATATTGTAATAATTCAGCAAAAATGTAGACCTACGGTTTCCAGTCCTTAATGGTTGCCAACTCGAAATACACCGAACATATAAATTATTACCTTCATCCCCTCAAATACAAATTCAAATTAAATATTCTAACATGAAAAGTTGTAAGCATACTGTTTTTACTTTCATCATTTGTATTTCTTTTTACATTGTTGACTCACAACCTATCACGTCGCACCAGATTGATTCCGTAGCAGAACTTACTTTAAAAACTTTTGATGTGCCGGGCATCGCTGTTGCCGTGGTAAAAGATGGAAAGATCATTCATGAAAAGGGATACGGGGTACGTTCATTAAATACCGGGCAAAAAGTAGATGAACACACCCGCTTTGGTATTGCGTCTAACAGTAAAGCGTTTACAGTTGCCTCGCTGGGTATATTGGTTGATGAAGGAAAGCTAAAATGGGATGATAAAGTAACCGATTATATTCCCGAATTTAAATTGTATGCTCCTTATGTTACGGAAGATTTTACCATTCGTGATTTACTTACACACAGGAGCGGGCTGGGCTTGGGCGCAGGCGACCTGATGATATGGCCCGACAGCAGTACTTTTTCTCTCAAAGATATTATTCACAACCTGCGGTTTTTAAAACAAGTTTCTGATTTCAGAACAAAATATGATTATGATAACCTGCTCTACATTGTTGCGGGCGAAGTGGTAGCAAGGGTTTCGGGAATGAGATGGGAAGATTTTGTGCAAACCAGGATTATGAATCCTTTGCAAATGACGGAAAGCGCTCCCAATTTTGATCTCCTTAAAAATAAAGAGGATGTAATAGATCCGCATGCGCCGGTAAATGGAAAAGTCCAGGTGATACACCGCGACTGGAAATATGTTGCTGATGCTGCTGGCGGTATTTACAGCAGTGTGCATGATATGAGCAAATGGATCATTATGCAAATGAACGATGGCAAATACGGGGACGGATTAAAAGACCAACTTCTGAAAGAAAGTACTCATGAAGAAATGTGGACGCCGCAAACCATTATCCCTGTTCATGGAACTACCACTTACAATACACATTTTTCTGCTTATGGACTTGGATGGTTTTTGAGCGATGAAAACGGATATAAAGTTCCCACGCATACGGGTGGCCTGGCAGGCATCGTAACGCAGGTTACTTTAATACCTGAATTGAAACTGGGCATTATTGTTTTTACTAACCAGCAATCGGGTGCGGCCTTCACTGCTATTACCAACACCATCAAGGATAGTTATTATGGAATAAAAGGAAAAGACCGCGTGAAGGAATACCACGACAGGGTTTTGCAACGGGAAGCAAATGCAAAAAAAATAACAGATGCAATTTGGGCTGATATCAATGCGCAACAGAAGATGAATACATCTCTAAACGACTTTACTCCGTTTACAGGCACCTATACCGATCCATGGTTTGGCGAAGTTGTAATATCAGTTAAAGGAGGCAAGCCATGGTTTGAATCAAAAAATTCTCCGCGCCTCTCGGGCGAAATATTTGCTTACAAGGGCAATACATATATAGTAAAGTGGAACGACAGAAGCATGGACGCAGATGCCTACGTAATGTTTGATCTTGATTATGAAGGAAAGCCGGATGCTATAAAAATGAAACCCATTTCGCCGTTAACTGATTTTAGTTTCGATTTCCAGGATCTTAATTTTAAAAGAGTGAAATAAGATATGAGGTTAATTTATTTTTCGGGTAGCCTTAACTGTTTTATTGCCTTGTTTTTTGAGTAATACTGGCCATAAGGAGTTCGTGCATTTATAATAATCCTAAAATCTTTTTACGAAAGTTGGGAAATCGATAACCGGCCGTGATAGAAAAATTGGTGTTTACCTGTTTCATATTTTTTATAAGAAGGTTGGTTTGCTGATTGCTCCACCACGCATGAAAATAACAGTAGTGAAGAGGTCCGTTATAACCAGCATTTAGCCATGCCTGGATGTTGCTGACTGCCTGCAGTTTTCTATCGATAGTGTTGATCTCTCTTAGTACACCCGCTCCCGTTAGTACAGCCGGGACAATAATCCAGTTACCCTTGTCTATTACAAAATTGTGTGTATAACCAATTCGGACGATCAATGAAACCCATTCCGGGTCTTCTGATAAAAGATTGAAGGTGGCAGCGTCTTTTACCAAATCCCTTGACGGGGTTTTCCAATTAATTTTTCCCCAGGATGGCGTTACCATTAAAAAAACCGAACCGGCACTTTTAACCTGCTTCGCGGAAAAACTTTTGGCCGCCTTGAATGAGAACAGTTTGGTATTGGTAAAAAAATAATAGTCAAACCCTGCGGTGGTAAACTGTAACCCTTCGAAAATATCAAAGCTGTCTTTAATTTTCTGAACCGGTATCAACAGGCCGTTATATAACTCATAAAATGGACGGAAACGCATTTGCTTTCCGCCAAAATTTACACCCAGCGATGTGTATTTGAGTTTTACTTTTTCATCCAGTAGGGTGCCGGGCATTGCCCAAGAACATCTAAAAGAAAGCCACTTATAATTGATGTTAGTGCTTAGAAGCAGGCCGGTTAATAGTAATAAAAAGGAGAAGAATAAAGTGTACCGCGAATGATGCTTCATTAAATTGATGGGATTAACAGACTTTCTGTTTACAAATAAACTAAAAGAATGTTAGCGCTGTCGTTAAAAATAATGTAATACTTATTGCTGAAAAAGCCATGGAATTTATGCTCCGCTTGGGCAACAGGGAATTCCAATTTTCGGGATAAAATAACTCTGGATTCATTTAACACCGGCCCATTTCTTACACCCGTCATTGTAGTACCCTTTTGCCTGTTTACACAATGGTCGACGATCTTTTATCTGTTGAAATAGTTTGCTAATTTTGGAGGAGAAATACGAAAAGGTAAGGATAATTAAATTACATATTTAAATAATATCTCTATGCCGATTTATATGGATCGCCACAACGTTTCGGAAGCGATTACCGCTGAACACGTAGCCCAATTACACCAGGAAGATCTCAAGATTCAACATCAGTTTGGATGTAGGGTACTAACATATTGGTTTGATGACAGCAGAAAAACCGCTTTTTGCCTGGTTGATGCGGCCAATGCCGGTGCTATTGAAAAAATGCATAACACGGCACATGGCCAGGTTCCACATAGAATTATAGAAGTTAACGCCAAAGTTGTTGAATCCTTTTTAGGAAGAATTGAAGATCCGCAAAAGGCGGAAGACACAGAGTTAAATATTATCAACGATCCTGCTTTTAGAAGCATAATGGTGGCGGAGATAAATAGCCTGCCCTTGCCCGACAAAACATCTGGCCAGTTCAAAACTTCATTGCTTAAGTTCAACAATGCAATTCTTACAACATTGGATGAATTTGGGGGAAACACAGTGAAACATGTCGAGAATTATTTTTTGGTTTCTTTTAAGTCAGTATCAAATTCGGTCCATGCTGCATTGGCCATCCGTACTCTTTTTAATAATCTCAGGAAAGAAACAAAGGATCATGAAATTCATTTTAAGATAGGTTTAAATGCCGGTGCACCGGTTACTGACAAAAAACTAATTTTTGAGGACACGATAAAATTAGCCCAGCGAATGTGTACTGCTGTTAAGGGAGACATTGTTGTTTCGTCGGAGGTTAAAGATTTATACAACAGTGAGAACCCACATCTCATAAAAGAAAAAAAAGATATAGTCGTTGTTTCTCAAATGGATGAAGAATTTCTTAGTCGTTTAATGGATTACATAGAATCAAATTGGTCCGATCCAGGTGTGCAGGTAGAAAACATTTGCAGGTCGTTAGGATACAGCAAATCCAGGTTGTACCGAAAGATAATGGAACTGACGGCAAGGTCCCTTAATACTTTTATTAAAGATTATCGCCTTGGAGAAGCGCTGAAGTTGTTGAATAAAAGTAAAGGCAACATTTCAGAAATCGCTTTTGAAACGGGTTTTAGCAGCCCTTCCTATTTTTCAAAATGCTTTCAAAAAAAATTCGGATTGCATCCCTCTGCGTACCTCAAAAAAGCAGGGTAAGCGTTACCGTTATAATGATCAATTTTCCCTGTCCCAATTGTAGCCGGGCATTATAAGCATCTTGCGAACGTGCCAGGTGTTGAATTAAAATTACACGCATTTGAATCAAAAGTGATAGTCTGTAAAATGCCATGTTAATAATTTTGAAAAACAAAATCATTCGGTAAGGAGTAGTCCCGGAAAGCAAACCGACGTTCTATGTTTACTGCCAGGGGTTATGCGTATACCGGTAATTATCATATTTAAAAACCTTTAAAATATATTATTATGCTTGAATTGGTAGAAGATCTCATTTTAGTAAAAGATCTAAAAAAATCTGTTATTGAAGAATTTGCCGCTAAAGTGCGGGGAAAAATTATTTTTCCGGAAGACGCGGACTACGATAATGCCCGCAAATTATACAATGCCATGATTGATAAACATCCTGGTATGATTGTGAAGTGCGCCGACGTTGCCGATGTTATTTACGCGGTTAATTTTGGGCGCGAAAATCATTTAGCCGTAGCCGTTAGAGGCGGTGGTCATAACGGTGGCGGCCTCGGTTCATGTGAAGGGGGTTTGGTTATAGACCTGTCGGGGTTAAAATTTGTGAGGGTGAACACAGATAAAAAAACAGTGCAGGTGGGAGGAGGAAATGTTTGGGCCGAAGTGGATCACGCTACACATGCATTTGGGCTGGCCGTTCCCGCGGGCATCATTTCCTCAACGGGAGTGGGAGGGCTCACCCTCGGCGGCGGCGTAGGATACCTGGCAAGAAAATATGGACTCACGATTGATAATTTGCTGGAAGCAGATATGGTATTGGCTGATGGCTCCTTTGTTACGGTTAACTCAACAAATAATGAAGACCTGTTTTGGGCCATCCGCGGTGGTGGCGGAAACTTTGGTATCGTCACTTCATTCAAGTTCCAGGCACATCCCGTAACGAACGTTTTTGGTGGCCCTACCTTATGGCCCATTGAAAAAACAAATGATATAATGAAATGGTATCACGAATTTATTAACAAAGCCCCCGATGAATTAAATGGTTTTTTTGCAACATTAATTATACCCGGGGCGCCATTTCCTGCTCATCTGCATAACAAACAATTCTGCGGTATAATATGGTGCTATTCGGGAGATTTGGATAAAGCCAAAGACATATTTAAACCCATAATGGCGATGAATCCACTGTTTGAACATGTTGGTGTTATGCCCTATCCGGCCATGCAACAATTGTTCGACGGACTGTTTCCTCCTGGATTACAATGGTATTGGCGTGCTGACTTTTTCAACGAATTAGGGCCGGAGATTAGCGCAAAGCACGTAGAGTTTGGATCTAAAATACCCACTCCACTTTCTCAAATGCATATGTATCCTATAACTGGGGCTGCCGGCAGGGCAGCTAAAGATGCAACTCCCTGGGCATATAGAGACGCTAAATACGCCGCCGTAATTGTTGGAGTTGATCCCGATGCGGCCAATGCGGCGAAAATAACTAAGTGGTGTAAAGATTATTGGGAAGCGCTTCATCCATATTCTTCCGGGGGTGCTTATTTAAACTTCATCATGAACGAAGGACAGGAACGTATAAAAGCAAGTTATAAAGATAACTATGAACGCCTGACCAAAATAAAGAGGAAATACGATCCCAATAATTTGTTCAGGATAAATCAAAATATTTTACCGTCGCAATTAGCTAACGTTTCCCTTGTTAAAGAGGCGGCCATAAATTAATTAGCAATAGGTCATTTGAGATGCCGGCGGGCAACTGTCGTATTCGCAGGACTTAAGGGTTTAACGCTGCCGGTAAGAGTCTTTGTTGCTGCTGCTTATTAGGTTCGCTTGTGATTGCTGCAGTTACAGCAGTGATCTGTTCACAGCGGGGAAAGTTATAATTATTAATTATTGCTTCGTGTCATCGTTATACATGGTTAATGGGTAGCGATGACTTTTTTTTATCAGCAAACTTTTTTGTTTCGAAATTTTTTTGATTTCCTGTTTGTAAACCAAGTCTTAAAAAAAACGACAGGAAGCTTACACTTATTCGGCCTAATTTTATATCGGAAAAATAGTATTGAAATTCCGGAAATAAAATACGGATAGTGGAAACAATAAACGAAACCGATATTGAATTTCAACCAACGATTGCGGATTCGGCACCTCCAACTTATTGGCTTACCCGTTTTATGATTCTTCGTTTATTGGGTGTAATTTATGCAATCGCATTTCTTGTTGCGATCAACCAGTTGCTTCCGCTCATTGGCTCGGATGGCCTGCTTCCGGTAGGAATTTATTTCAACCAAATCCGCGAAACATTGGGATCTACAAGTGCAGGATTTATGCGGCTTCCATCTCTATTTTGGTTTTTTCATTCTGATACAGCATTGCTAACGGTCGCATGGACAGGTTTTATTCTTTCATTGATTGTAACAGCAGGCTTTGCGAATGCGCCCTTACTAACGGTGTTATGGTTACTTGACATGTCCATTGTTCATGCCGGCCAGGAGTGGTATGGGTATGGGTGGGAAATTCAATTACTCGAAACAGGCTTTCTCGCTATATTCCTTTGTCCACTCATAGACATGCGGCCATTTCCGCGCCGTGCACCTCCATTGCCGATCATTGTTTTATTTCGCTGGCTCATTTGCCGTATCATGCTGGGCGCAGGTCTCATTAAGTTACGCGGCGATAAAATCTGGCGTAACGGCACAGCACTCTATTATCATTTTGAAACGCAGCCATTGCCCGGTCCTTTCAGTCGTTGGTTCCACTTTTTACCACGTGTTGTTTTGAAAATTGGTGTATGGTTTAATTTTCTTGCTGAGTTGGTAGTTCCGTTATTTGTCTTCTGGCCGAGAATAGCACGTCACATTGCTGGATCGGTGATAATACTTTTTCAACTCATCCTGGTCATTAGCGGCAACCTTTCTTTTTTTAATTGGCTCACGATACTTCCCGCACTGGCTTGTTTTGACGATGGCTTCTGGTCAAAGGTTCTTCCATGGTGGCTTGTCCGCAAGGCAGAAACAGCGGCTGCAAATGCTCAGTCATCACGGCCTATGGTTGTTACCGCGTGGGTCGTTACAATTGTGATAGGCTTGCTTAGCATCCAACCTGCTTTCAATCTGCTTTCTCCCGGGCAGATCATGAATGGCTCGTTCGACCCGCTTGAACTCGTCAATACGTATGGCGCATTTGGAACGGTCGGACAGGAACGCCTAAACGTAGTATTTGAAGGAACAACCGATGATACGACAAATAATAAGGCACAATGGAAACCGTATCTATACAAAGCATTGCCGGTTGAACTTGATAAACGTCCACCGCAAATAGCACCTTATCAATTGCATTTGGATTGGCAAATGTGGTTTGCGGCAATGGACACGCCTGACGATTATCCGTGGACATTAAATCTTGTTTGGAAGCTTTTGCACAACGATAAAGGCGCATTAAGCTTATTTGCAAATAATCCATTTCCAGGCAAGCCGCCTACATACATTCGAGCCGTTCTCTATCGCTATACCTTTGCAAAACCG
>NZ_JBMQQG010000278.1:0-10199 GCF_057362405.1 Ginsengibacter sp. | reverse complement strand
TGTTTCACAAAGGCGTGGAAAAATTGGAAAGAATGCACCCTTCAACGCCCGATTATTCTGTAGTATATAATCATTTAGACCTTATGCTGGACCTGCCGTGGGAAGATTATACGAAGGACCAATATGACTTCAAAAAAGCAAAAAAAATACTGGATCACGATCATTATGGAATGGAGAAAATAAAGCAAAGAATTCTCGAATACCTTGCTGTTCTTAAGTTGAAAGGTGATATGAAGAGTCCGATTCTTTGTTTTGTGGGCCCTCCCGGAATTGGAAAAACCTCTTTGGGCAAAAGCATTGCCAATGCGATCAACCGCAAATATGTACGGGTAAGTCTTGGAGGCCTTCACGATGAAAGTGAAATACGTGGCCATCGCAAAACCTACATTGGCGCCATGCCGGGACGGATTTTACAATCCATCAGGAAAATAAAATCTTCCAATCCCGTTATGATTTTGGATGAAATTGATAAAGTAGGAACAGATTTTCGCGGGGATCCTTCTTCTGCATTGTTGGAAGTGCTTGACCCGGAGCAGAATAATAATTTTTATGACAATTACCTGGAAATGGAATATGATCTGAGCAAGGTATTGTTTATCGCTACTGCTAATAATCTTCAAAATATTCAGCCGGCATTACGGGACAGACTTGAAATAATCGATCTTAATGGATACGCCATAGAAGAAAAAATTGAAATAGCAAAGCGCCATCTTATACCCAAACAAAAAGAAGCGCATGGATTGAAAGACGTTCAGTTTAAAATAAGTGATACCGTTATCGAAAAAATAATAGCTGAATTTACTCGGGAAAGTGGGGTGCGTGAACTGGACAGGCAACTGGCAAGTGTTATGCGTAACCTGGCCCGGAATTATGCAGAAAAAGGCAAACTGAAACCTACGTTGAGTATTGGGGATGTAGAAAAGATTCTTGGCAAATCGAGGTATAGTAACGAAATGTATAAAACGGCTAATATGGCGGGCGTTGCAGTGGGTCTTGCATGGACGTATGTGGGTGGAGATATTTTGTTTATTGAAACAACTACCAGTGAAAATGGAAAGGGAGAATTAAAACTCACCGGCAACCTTGGCAATGTTATGAAAGAGAGCGCCAGCACAGCCATGACTTACTTACAAGCTAACGCAAAAAAGTATGGAATAAGCCCCGATGTATTCAATAAGAAAAATGTACACGTTCACGTGCCCGAAGGAGCAGTTCCTAAAGATGGTCCCAGCGCCGGTATTACCATGATGACAGCGCTGGCATCTTCATTTACCGGGCGAAAAGTGAAACCCTATCTTGCCATGACCGGAGAAATTACATTAAGAGGCCAGGTGCTCCCCGTGGGCGGCATTAAAGAGAAAGTGCTAGCGGCCAAAAGGGCCGGCTTAAAAGAAATAATTATGAGCGTTCAAAATGAAAAAGACGTGAATGAAATAAACCCCAATTATATCAAGGGCCTCAAAGTGAATTATGTAAAAACAATGCAGCAGGTGCTGGATCTTGCTCTAATTTGATTTTTCAAAACCATCAACAACATTGCCCCGTATATATAAACAAAATCAACAGTTATTTCTTGTTGGTTGTTTTAAGGGTTAAAGAGATCCCTCCCGATTCTTCGGGAGGGAATTTTTTTATGCCCCCATTGTACATCTCAATAAATTTATTCTTGAACTGTACCAATAAACCAAGAACAATACATTTATCCTGGAGGGGAAATTAATTAAAGGAGATAATAGCTTAGCTATCGCTTATTTAATTTCGAGCTTGAGAAGTGAATCATTTTCAAGAAATGCTTCTAAAGAATCGCCAACCATACATTCGCCAACTCCGGCCGGTGTGCCGGTAAAAATGAGGTCGCCGATATTCAGTGAAAAATAATTGGAAATATTTGCAACTATCGCGTCGATCGAAAAAATCATATTGGCGGAATTGCCCTTTTGAACAATTTCTTTATTTTTTGCGAACGAGAAATTGATATTCTTTTTGTTTATAGCAGGCGTCAAATCAACAAAAGTTCCTACTGCCGCTGAGTTGTCGAAAGATTTTGCTTTTTCCCATGGCAGCCCTTTTTCTTTTAATTGCATTTGAATGTCACGTGCTGTAAAGTCAATGCCCACGCTTATCGCATTGTAGTAATTAGAAGCATGTTTCTCCTGGATGTACTTTCCGTTCTTACTTATTCGGATAACAAGCTCACATTCATAATGAAGCTCATTCGTGAACTCGGGATAGTAAAATGGAGTATGATTTTGAACGAGAGCACTCTTGGGCTTCATGAAAATAACCGGTTCAGTAGGTATCTCATTACCCATTTCCTTTGCGTGATCTGCATAATTACGTCCAATACAAAAAATTTTCATTTTTAAGCAGCTTTATTTATTTGGGTGCCAGAGGTTTAGTTGGCGAAAATATACAAAACATTCTAAAAAAAGAATTTACTTAACAACCGCATTAAGAATTAAATGTAACACTATTTATTGTGTTCATAGTCCTGTCAATTCCAATTGTTGCAAAATTCTCAATTACCTCGATACATTTTTCTATTTTTAGCCTTACGATAGGTATTTCTTCCGGGAGCCATTGGCTGAGAACAAACTCAACCTGCATTCCTTTTGGGAAGTTATTTCCTACTCCAAAACGAAGTTTGGGATATACATCTGTCCCAAGAACATTTTGAATATCACGTAGTCCGTTATGACCTGCATCGCTCCCACTTTTACGCAAACGCAGTTTGTATAACGGAAGGGCGAGGTCATCAACGATAGTTAACGAATTTTCTACAGCAATATTTTCCTTATCCATCCAGTATTTTACCGCCTTCCCACTCAGGTTCATAAATGTGGTTGGCTTTATACAAATAAATATTTTTCCCTTCCACTTGATTTCAGCTACCTCTGCAAGTCGCCCGGCGCGGAAAGTTCCTCCATGTTTTAAAACAAAAGCGCTAATGACATCAAAGCCGATATTGTGCCTCGTGTGCGCATATTCGCTGCCTATATTGCCAAGACCAACAATTAAATACTTCGACATTACAAACGAAGATAGCATTTTGTAAAAAATTTCTAACCCAATAAAAACTGCCTGATTAAGCCGGTAAAGTTGAGTAAAAAAAATATAAGAATATTACCTTGTTGGCAGGGATTGCAGGCACCTTAAGCCTTTTTTGGTTACTCCCCATGTAGTTATCTTTTCACCCTTAATGATACAAAATGTAAGACTTATTAAGCCCCTTTCGATGAGGGGATATAATGATCTTTTCATGTCTTTTGGACCGAACGCCCTCCTTCTGATTTGATTTGTGCATACTTTCTTAAGGGCCAATAACATGGATGGAGATAAAGGGTGTTCTCTATCACGGTAAAAATAGCCACGGGGGAAAGATCTTATAATTGCCACAAATCTGTTTACTGTAAGCTACAGCTATTATAATAGCAAAACGTAACTATTAAAACATCATTGATAAAGTGCTTGCATTCGAAGACTTATACACTACAGATAACCCAACTATAACTAATTTACGTGGCTTAAATTTCATTATTTAGATAAAATGCAGGAATTACTTTTCCGATACTGCGCTTTTTCGACAAGGTAAAAATGTTTTGTCGGATCAGTTTGCGTTTAGGCATGGCTGTAAGTTATTCTAATTCCCATTGAGATATTGTTGCAGTTCTGCATCTGTTTTAATAAGAACATCTCTCACTTTACTGCCCTGGTTAGGGCCCACAACACCAGCCGCCTCCAATTGGTCCATTAATCTGCCGGCGCGGTTATATCCTAGTTTCATTCGGCGCTGTAATAATGATGTACTTCCGCTTTGGCTTTGCACAATTAATTTAGCAGCATCTTCAAAAAGTGCATCCCGGTCGTTGACATCAAATTCTTTATTTTCAAATTCTTTTTCATCAACATACTCTGGCAACATGAATGCCTGTGGGTAACCTTGCTGATCCCCGATAAAATCAGTAACCTGGTCAACCTCAGGTGTGTCCACGAATGCACATTGCAAACGCGTAAGCTCCCCGTTATAACTGATGAGCATATCTCCCTTTCCAATTAATTGCTCAGCGCCGCCTATGTCAAGTATAGTGCGACTATCAATTTTGCTGCTCACTTTAAAAGCAATACGCACGGGGAAATTCGCTTTGATCGTTCCTGTAATAATGTTAACCGATGGTCGCTGAGTTGCAATAATCAAATGTATACCTACCGCTCTTGCAAGCTGTGCCAGCCGGGCAATCGGCATTTCAACTTCTTTGCCGGCGGTCATTATCAGGTCAGCAAATTCATCAATTACCAAAACGATAAATGGCAAATATTGATGCCCCTTTTCAGGATTCAGTTTTCTTGCAACAAATTTTTCATTGTATTCCTTTATATTTCGGGTACCCGCTTCCTTTAGTAAATCGTAGCGGTTATCCATTTCAATACACAAGGCATTGAGTGTATGAATAACTTTTTTTGTATCGGTAATAATGGCATCTTCTTCACCGGGCAATTTGGCTAAAAAATGTTTTTCAATACTTTTATAAATACTTAACTCAACTTTTTTGGGATCAATTAAAACAAGCTTTAACTGCGACGGATGTTTTTTATATAAAAGAGAAACGAGAATTGCATTTAAGCCAACAGATTTACCTTGTCCGGTAGCACCTGCCATTAGTAAATGAGGCATTGTTGTTAAGTCAACAATAAAATTCTCATTGTCAATTTTTTTACCAATAGCAATAGGTAATGAAAAATTGTTATTCTGAAATTTATCTGAATTCAGCAAAGACCGCATGCTCACAATGGTCTTCTTCACATTGGGGACTTCAATCCCTATCGTACCTTTCCCCGGAATGGGAGCAATAATACGAATACCAAGCGCAGCAAGGCTTAGGGCGATATCATCTTCAAGATTTTTTATCCGTGAAATGCGAACACCCGGAGCCGGAACAATTTCATATAAGGTTACGGTTGGCCCAACTGTTGCATAAATTTTTTGTATTTCTATATCGTAGTTCCTGAGTGTATTGATAATCTGGTTCTTGTTAGTTTCCAGTTCCGTTACATCCTGAATTATTTTTTCACTTCCGTGGGTTTCTAACAAATCTACAGTTGGAAATTTATAATTTCTTAAATCAAGTATTGGATCGTATGGTTGCTGAGGCTTTGGTTTTGTTATAACGGTTTCTTCTTTTTCAATATCGGTTGGTAACGGTTTTACTTCCAGTTGAAGGCCGTTTTGAGGCGATTTGTTCGTAGCGGGATTAGTAATTTTTTCTTCTCTTATTTCAGCTAGTGGAAATTCTTTCCTTTCTCCGGGTTTTATGATCAAAGCCTTTTCCTCTTTTTCCACAATACCGAATTCATGATTAATCTTGTCGTCTTTGGTAACCGGCATGCTTGTTAATGGTACGAAATCATCCGTTAAATTTTTTATCGGTTCTGGATCGGTATCAAAAAGGGTATCGGCATCTTTGGAAACTCCATCATTGCGATTTAATTTTTTGTACAGCAAGTCGAACGAAGGGTTAAAACGCCAGATGATGTAACTGCCTATGGCTACTAATAAAAGCGAAGCGGTCCCCACTTTACCAATCATGTTTTGCAACCATTGATTTTCCATATCGCCAACGGCGCCACCCCAGGGAAAAGGATGGCCTTTAAACAAAAACGAAGCCGTAACGCTTACTACCAAAAGGCCCACTATTACATAACGAATATTGCGACCAACGGAGAAAACTTTCTTTGGTGCAAATAAATTTACTCCTACTATAAAGAAGAATGTACAAAAAAGATAAGAAGCAATACCAAAACCCGACCTGAAAAAAAGATCCGAAAAATATGCCCCTGCAGTACCGAGCAAATTTGCCATTGGTTCAGCATGACTGGGTAACAGGATCTTCGCTCCTTTAAAAACCTTTGATTGATCTTCCTGCCAGGTAAATAAATAAGAAGTAAAAGAAAGGAAAAGTAAAACCGATGTCAGGATAAGAATTGTCCCGGCAATCTTATGAGACCGCTCGTCCTTGAGCAACTTTTTTACCTCGACTTTCGTTTCAACATCAGCCTTAAATTTCTTAGGTTCTGCCGCTTTATTTTTTTTTGCTTTTTTAATAGTAGCCATTTGCTTACAAAGATAGATAAATGGTTAAATGGACGAATGAATGAATTGTTCTATTGTTGAATCATTATAGATGAAGTTCAAATAATTTCAGCAGCTTTCATCCGAACGCTATATTGATGGAGTTTAACGTTTTCCTTTTATTCCCAAAAACAAACAAAGCCAACCCGCGATAAAACACATGCCACCAACAGGTGTAATAGCACCCACCCAATCATAGCCCGGTAACACGGCAGCCTTAATAAAAGTTAGCAGGTATAAAGAGATACAGAAAAAAATAATTCCCGCGATAAATAATTTGCCCGCCCATTGCATAAGCTTATTGGGAAATTCTTTATACAAAATACCTGCGGCTAACAATGCAAAAGCATGATAAAACTGGTAGCGTACTGCCGTTTCAAAAATGCTCACCGCATAATCAGAAACATGCTGTTTAAGCGAATGAGCAGCAAAGGCTCCAAGCGCTACCGAAAGCGCACCTAACAATGTAGCAGTTTTTAAAAAACCTTTGTGCATTGATATAAGAAATTAAGATTTTAAATATATTTTAACTACTCAGTTTTTTTTGAAATGAGATTCGAAAGTGACTTTTCATTGAGTTCCTCAACATTTAAAATAAAATCGGCCATGGAATAAAAAGATTCTCTTTCCGCTAATTTATTTTGAATAAAAAGTAATAATTCCGAAGAATCCACTTTTTTTATGACCGGCCTTTTTTCAGTTTCGTTCATTACCTGCTTTAAAAGTATTTCCGGTTTCGCTTTTAAATAAATCACCGTGCCGTGTAATTTCATCCATTCCATGTTATCCGAAAAACAAGGCGTTCCCCCGCCGCAGGCAAGTACAAAATTCAATTCATTTTTGAATTTCCGGAGATGATCTCTTTCCAGTTGACGAAATTTTTCTTCTCCGTCTTTATCAAAAATGTCTGTGATTGCTTTTCCGTATTCGTTTTCTATTATTTCATCCAAATCGTAAAATGTCAATCCATTTTCTTTCGCCCAAATAGATCCCCAGTGCGTTTTTCCGCTCCCCATAAAACCGACGAGAAAAAAATGTTTGTTCAAAATCCCTGAATTTTTTCTTCATTAATAATCACGAATGAACTTGACAAAAGAACTTCTTCAACATCTTTCCAAATTAACTCTATGAATAAATTAAACTTCTTTTTTTTTAAATTCCCTGTTTTTATCCAAACTACTTTGGGGTAATTATTAGAAGATAGATATCTAAAATAAAAATCCGAGTCTTTTGTGACTATGGTAAGCTCCTTTGAAAGTGCATATTGCCAAATATCAGAATCTAAATCTACATGTGGTATTTCAGAAACATGGATAAATAAATCACTGTTCCATGCCGGTAAAAATGCAGGTAAATTCTCATCGATAAGATATTTAACCATTTATGTGGAAAGCTTGATAGATTTAATCAAAGTAGGCTTGTCAAAAAGCATCGAGGTAAATTCTTTGCATGTTTGCAAATCTTCTGAGGTCATTCTTGGATATCCTTCTAAAACGGTTTCATCATCGTCCCCGGCAAGCACAAAGCTCATTACAGATTGCACAGTAATCCTTGTTCCCTTAATGATAGGCTTGCCGTTACATATATCGGGATTAGAAACAATGTTTTTATATAGCTGATATTCCATGTCTGGCAATTTACTAAAAAAAAGACATTTCCTATTTAAATGCATTCAACCCAGTAACGTCCATGCCTGTAATAAGCAGATGCACATCATGTGTGCCTTCATAAGTAATCACACTCTCGATATTCATCATGTGGCGCATAACAGGGTATTCGCCTGTAATACCCATACCACCGAGCATTTGCCGTGCTTCACGGGCAATGTTAGACGCAATTTGACATGAATTTCTTTTGGCCATGCTCACCTGTTGCGGTGTCGCTTTGCCTTCATTCATCAATACCCCAAGCCGCCAGTTCAGGAGCTGAGCTTTAGTGATTTCAGTTATCATTTCTGCGAGCTTCTTTTGCTGCAATTGGAAACTTCCGATAGGTTTATCAAATTGAATTCTTTCTTTGGAATATCGCAAGGCTGTATCATAACAATCCATGGCGGCTCCAATCGTTCCCCATGCTATACCATACCGGGCCTTCGTCAGGCAACTTAAAGGGCCTTTTAATCCCTTTATATTTGGTAAAATATTTTCTTTAGGGACCTTTACATTATCAAAAACTAATTCTCCGGTTGCGCTTGCCCGTAAGCTCCATTTGTTGTGTGTCGTTGGTGTCGTGAAACCCTCAATGCCACGCTCCACAATTAGTCCGTGTATTTCACCAGCTTCATTTTTTGCCCAAACAACCGCAACTTGTGCAAAAGGCGCATTGCTGATCCACATTTTACTTCCATTCAAAATAACATGATCGCCCGAATCTTTAAAATTGCTCAGCATACCACTTGGGTCACTTCCATGATCTGGTTCGGTAAGGCCAAAACAACCAAGCCATTCTCCACTTGCCAGTTTTGGTAAATATTTTTTTCGCTGCTCTTCACTTCCATAAGCATAAATAGGAAACATTACTAACGACCCCTGCACACTCGCAGTTGAACGAACGCCGCTGTCACCTCTTTCCAGTTCCTGCATCATTAATCCATAAGAAATATAATCAAGACCACCGCCACCATACTCGAAAGGAATCGTCGGACCAAAACATCCCAAATCACCCAATTGCTTTACGATTTGTTGCGGAAATTCAGCCCGCTGTGCATAGTCTTCAATTATAGGAGAGATTTCTTTTTTTATATAGCTTCTTACCGATTCTCTTATCAATTTGTGCTCATCGGTAAGTAACTCATCAACATTAAAGTAATCTGGTGATTGAAATAAATCCTGTGCCATGTAGGTAATAAATTATTGGGTGAAGTTAAATATCGCCTATCAAAGATAACTCATCATTTCTGCCTGGTATTGTTGCGAAATAGTTCTTGCTTCGTCTGCAAAATTTTCACCGTCACTGGCGTATATGATTGCCCGGGAAGCATTTACCAAAAGCCCGCATTCCTTATTCATACCGTATTTTGAAACATCGGCCAGGCTGCCGCCCTGGAAGCCGACTCCGGGAATTAGCAAAAAATTTTCGGGAATGATTTTTCGTATTGAAATAAGTTCCGTTGCTTTAGTAGCTCCTACAACAAACATTAAATTTTCTTTAGTTCCCCACTCACTTACTTTCTTCAAAACTGCTTCATAAAGATAATCATCACCAACTTTCAATTGCTGAAAATCTTCGCTTCCTTTATTACTCGTAAGTCCTAAAACAATAGTGAATTTATTATCATATTCCAGGAAAGGTTGAATACTGTCATACCCCATGTAAGGTGCAACCGTTATGGCATCAAAATTTAATAGTTCAAAAAAAGTTTTGGCATATTGCGATGATGTGTTACCGATGTCGCCACGTTTTGCATCGGCAATTTTAAAATGTGTAGAAGGAATATAATTAACTGTTTGCTCCATTGCCTCCCACCCTTTTATACCACAGCTTTCATAAAACGCGGTATTGATTTTATAGGCAACACATACGTCTTTTGTCGCATCAATTATTTGCCTGTTAAATTCAAAAACTGCACCCGGATGGGACTGAAGGTGTTTTGGTATTCTTTCAACACTGGTATCAAGTCCTACACATAAGTAAGATTTTTTTTCTTTTATCTGTTCGATTAAAAACTTTGCGGTCATTTTTATATTTTATTCTGACAGTCTCTTCTTCATTTCAACAGCTATAGCATTGGCGCCTGCATCAGTGGAGGCGGATAATTTTTCAATAATATTTTTTCTCGATTGAATGTCCCGGTTCTGGCTCAATTTAAAAACATTTTCAATTGATGATATTTCAATTGTAAATCCAATAATTGCTTTTACTAACCGGTCAACATATTCGGTAGGTAATTTATTAAAGGCAGCTTCGCTTTCCTCGTATTCGTAATGATTGGTGAGATCACGAATTATTTCTTTTGTTCTTTCTATATCGTAAAATTTTATTTTGCCTCTTGCTTGCACATCCATATAATTCCAGGTGGAAGCGACTTCTTTCTTTACATACCAACTTGCGCTGACATAAGAATGGGGCCCGT
>NZ_JBMQQG010000277.1:0-9518 GCF_057362405.1 Ginsengibacter sp. | reverse complement strand
ACCATTTTATTACTGATTTCATTGGCTTCCGGCAAACTTACACTCATGGGTAGTTCTGCCTCCACCCAAAGTGCGCCCTCATTTAATTGGGGTAAAAATTCAGTCCCCAAAAACTTTGCGGAAAAAAAAGTGATTAGCATGATAGCAAGAGCTACCAGCAGGCTCGATTTTTTATTGCCATAGGTTATCCTGAATAATTTGCCAATTCCTTTTTCAAAGAAGATGGGAATAGGATTATGTTTTTCCTTTACATTTTTTCTAAGTAGTATGCTTGACAATGCCGGGACAAGAGTGAGTGTAAAAAGAAGAGCGCCCATTAATGCAAAACCCAACGTGTAAGCAAGAGGGGAAAACATTTTTCCTTCTACTTTTTGAAAAGCAAAAATGGGTATAAGGCACGTTATGATTATTATTTTAGAAAAGAAGATTGCTTTTCCCATCTCGGTGCCTTTTTGCTTAAACAATCCAAGCTTGGCGAGCTTATTGAACTTTTCCATTCCTACTTCCCGGGCTTTTTGATCGAGTACCACAAAGAGCCCTTCCACCATAACGACGGCTCCGTCTATAATAATTCCAAAGTCTACAGCGCCCATGCTTAGCAGATTAGCTGACATGCCTTTAATGCGCATGCATATAAATGCAAATAATAACGACAAAGGAATGATAATACTAACGGTCAAGGTTGTTCGCCAGTCCGCCATGAATAGAAATACGATTACAGTTACCAGTATAATGCCTTCGGCAAGGTTATGCAAAACTGTATCAGTTGCATAATCCATAAGATTCGTTCGATCGTAGAAGGTATTTATTTTTACACCCCTGGGCAGAATGTTATCATTAAGATCTTTTACTTTAGCGTGTATCCTGTCCAACGCTTCTTTAGGATTTTCACCCTTGCGTATCACAACAATTCCTTCAATTACATCTTTATCAAAATCACGGGCAACTTGCCCTAGTCTTGGCTTTCCCGCTTCCTCAACTTTGGCAACGTTTTTAACAAGAATAGGAACACCATTGATATTAGTAATGGTAATGTTTTCAATATCACTGATGTTGTTTAATAATCCTATACCCCTGACCACGAAAGCCTGGCCGTTCTTTTCAATTACGTCACCACCCACATTCAGGTTGCTTTTAGCTACTGCGGAATAAACATCAAGGGAACTCAGGTTGTATTGATTCAGCAAATTCGGATTCACACTTATTTCAAATGTTTTCTCTTCGCCGCCAAAACTGTTTACATCCGCTACCCCCGGCACACTTTTAAGTTGCCTGTCGAGTACCCAATCCTGCAAGGTAGTTAGGTCGCGTATTGAATAATTTTTCCCTGTAAGAGTATACCGGTATACTTCGCCGGTGGGCCCGTAAGGCGGCTCTACTTCAGGTTCTGCTCCTTCTGGAAGATCTGCATTGCCGAGCCGGCTGATAACCTGTTGCCTGGCAAATGCATCATCAACATCATCATTGAAAATAATGCGGACATAGCTTAAACCGAATGAAGAAGTGGTTCTCAAATTCTCTTTTTTCTGTACTGAATTTAAAGCCACTTCCAGCGGTATCGTTATAAACTTTTCTACTTCTTCTGCACTACGTCCAGGCCACTGCGTTATAATAATAATCTGGGTATTGGTAACATCGGGAAAGGTTTCTATCGCGGTATTTTTATAGCTCCATATTCCAATAATCACCAGTATTATAGTAAGAAAAAACACGAGGTACCTGTGGCGAAGAGAGAAATGAATAATATTTTTTATGAGTTTAACCACTGTTTAATTTTTAGATCCGATAACTATCAGATTGATTGTAAAAAAGGATGTTACTCTTCCGTAAGCGAATTATAAACAAGTATTTGGTTTTTACTTATTAGCAAGTCGCCTGCCTTTACGCCATCCGTTAGATACGTTTTAGTACCAGAGACTTTTAGAATATTTACAACCTGGGCTTTTGCATGATACCTGTCTTTGTATAATACCACAAAGTTTTTACCTCCATCTGATATTACAGCCTCAGTAGGTATTTCCAATGCTTTGGCAGATTCTTTTTGCGCCAGGGTAATATTGGTAAACATTTCCGGTTTCAGGAGCATGCCTGTATTGGGCAATACAATCTTTATTTTCATTGCTTTACTTAAAGGATCCAGTACCGTATTGACCTGGTCTACTTTTCCATAGAATACTTTATCCGGGTACGCAAGGGTAGTAACCTCGGCAGGTTGCCCTGCTTTTATTTTTTGAATATCGGTTTCAAATACATTGGCCAAAACCCACACATCCTGCATGTCAGAAATGGTAAATAAATTCTGGCTGTTATCATTCCGGATAAAACTGCCTGCGTTAATATTTTTTTCTACAATGAAACCGTCCCGTGGCGCTGTAATAATATAACTGCCGCCCGGCTTTGTCTTTCCCCCACCATTTATTTCAATCTGCATCTGCACTTTTTTTACCGCGTTCATTGCTTTGTCGTATTCAATCTTTGCCTGGCTAAAATCTTTTTCACTGCTTATACCATTTTTGTATAAGTCTTCTGCATTTTTATATTCTTTTTCGGCAATGGCAGCATCACTGTTTGCTGTGGAGAGGTCAGCATAGTTTCCTGCGACGTCAGCACTTTTGATAACCGCCAGGGTTTGGCCTTTCTTAACTTTATCACCTAAAGAAACATTTACACTTTCTACCTGTCCGCTGGCGTTAGGGAAAATTTTTATCACCTTATTATCATCATAACTTACTTCACCGCTTAATAAAAGCTGGTCCTCGATGTTTTCGATTTTTGCGGTATCTATTTTTATGATTTGTGCAAGGGAATCCGATATAAGCGGCACATTGGTAGCCGCTGCAACTTCTTCTTTTGACTTGCATGCGGAGAAAATAAGTGCCATGCCTGCAACAATAAATGGAATAGTATTTTTCATATTTATTTGTTTAAAATGATAACATCCTTGCCTGCCTGGTAATTTAATTCCAGAAGCGCTTTTACAAGTCCGGTATGTTGTTCCAGTAATTTTAATTTGGTGTCTTTATAGGCATCAGCAAAGTCTATAAATTCCAGGAGGCTAACCTGGCGTTGTGTATAACTCCTCAGCATGTTCTGGAAAACGGCGTCATATTGTTGGGCAAAATCGAGCTGTTGCAGGTTATTTACTCCCTGGTAAAATCTTACTCTGGCAAGCGCCGAAGAAATATCATTTTCAATTTGTGAAACCTGGTTATCATACAAGGACTGCTGTTGCTTAATAATATATTGTGCGGAGGCTATACCGCCCTGGTTCCGGTTGAAAATATTCAGTGGGAATGATATAGCAAGACCTACATAGTCCGGTGAGTAGCTGCTTCGCTGGTCATATTCGGTTCCAACACTTATATCAGCTTTTGCCAACGCTTTTTGATAAATGAAATTATGATTCGCATAGTCAAGTTGAGTGTGCGCAATTTTAATATCAGGGCGAATTGAGTCTGCAATCTGTACCAGTTCTTCTTTGGCAGGTATTTCTTTTTTTATAAGATCAGGTAAATAGTAATTCATTACCGGAAAAATAAAAGTGCTGTCGTTATTTCTCAGCAATAATTTTACTTCACTCTCCAGGGGAATTAGTTGAGCATCTACATTTACAAGTTCGTTTTGCAAGCTAAACAGTAAGGCTTTGATGCGAATATTATCCTTTACTGAAATGTTTCCTGCTTTTAATTCTGCATCCATTCCTGTAACCAATGTTTGCAATTGACCAATCTCTGTATCGTAAACACGTTTAATTTTAAGCTGGTGCTCAATTTCGTATAAATCACTAATGAGCGCATACCTTAGTGTTCTTACAAGGTCGTCAAATTGTGCTGTTGAAATGGTGGCATTATCTATGGCAAGTTGTGCCAGTTTATTGCGTTTACCTGCCGTTTTGATTAGCTGCATTACCTGCACGTACACCTGCCCGTTAGACCCGTTGTGTGCAAAAAATCCTCCTTGCTTATCATAAATATTTTGGTCGGTGCTTATAATTGGATTGTCCCAAAATTTTGCCTGCCTTATTAAAGCCTGGTTGGCATCTACGTTGTACCTGGCCGCAAGTATCGATAAATTGTTCTGCAAAAAGAGTTTTTCACTTTCGGCAGGTGTTAATTTTAAAGTATCTGCCGGTGGGGATCCCAAACAAGGTAATACCGGAATTAGCAACGCAATAACGCATAGCTTATACCATGAGCATAAATTCATAATTCTTATTTAATAATGAAAAAAACACATAAAGAAGAACAGTAATGTTCTTCAGGCATTGAAAAAAACCTTCTTAGATAGCGGCTTTGGGAGGAGGAATAATTATATCGAAAGAAATATCAGGAACTTTATTTTCCTTATAAACGCCAAACATTGCTTTTTTGTCAATGGCGAATCCTTTATCGTTCATCTCACTGAATACAGGTTGGAAACAATATTCAAAAATTTTGACTATGTGGAAATTCTGGCCCTGGTCATTATCT
Source organism: Ginsengibacter sp. (assembly GCF_057362405.1). Classification (NCBI taxonomy): domain Bacteria; kingdom Pseudomonadati; phylum Bacteroidota; class Chitinophagia; order Chitinophagales; family Chitinophagaceae; genus Ginsengibacter; species Ginsengibacter sp. Next base: position 5,049 of record NZ_JBMQQG010000277.1, on the reverse strand, counting down.
TCATCATCTGCATGATGATCCAATCCTAACTTCACCATCACGAGTTCAACAATACTATTAATGTCATCTACCTGGTTGCCCATCTTATCATACACATCATCTTCTGGCGCCTGCGGAAGGAGCATTGACGTATTCATGTGAGAAAGTAGTAAAATAAAAGCCAGAAGCCTTTTCATGGAGGGGCAAAGGTATTACGGTATTAAGCTATCAAATTATAAAAGTTTTCTTAAATCTTAAATCGGTAATCTTACAAACGCTTCCATGGCAGCGTATCGTGTAAGACCGAGTTTTGCATACAGATCCGCAGTGTTGGCATTTCTTTCTTCAGCCCGTTGCCAGAACTCCCGATTATCACTGCCCTGGAATGGAACACTGTCTTTCTGCGATTGATGAATAAAAATTCCATAGCGTTTCTTCCTCACCTGGTCAGGGCTCATCGGCACGGCCATTTCAATTTCCGTTATATCCCATTCTTCCCAGGCGCCTTTGTATAACCAAACCCGGCAATCTGCCAGCCATTCATCGCCTTCCTGCTTCATCAAAGCAAGTGCGGCCAGAATAATGTCTATGCAAACTTTGTGCGTGCCATGAGGATCCGCAAGATCTCCTGCGCAAAAAACCTGGTGAGGCTTTATTTCTCGCATAAGCTTCACCGTTATTTGCACATCTTCATCGCTCATTGGCTTTTTTTCAATAGTGCCGGTTTCATAAAAAGGGAGGTTCATAAAATGAATCTGCTCCTCTTTCAACCCAACATACTTACAGGTGGCTCTTGCTTCGCAGCGGCGTATTAAACCCTTTATGCTCCTTATTTCGCTGGTATCTTTCTCACTTGCTTTTTTTTCGGTGATAAACGCTGTGGCTTTATTTAATATTGTTTTACTGATTGTATTATCTATGTCAAAAATTTTCTCGAAACCAACAGTAAAGTCAAGAAAACGGGTTACAAATTCATCGGTAACAGCAATGTTCCCGCTGGTTTGATATGCCACATGTACATCATGGCCCTGATCATGCAACCGCATAAAAGTACCTCCCATACTAATAATATCATCATCGGGATGAGGAGAGAATATAATCACTCGTTTAGGATAAGGAATACTTCTTTCAGGATGATTTGGCATTACGGAATTAGGCTTGCCGCCCGGCCAACCGGTGATGCCATCGCGAAGCATATAATATACTTCGAGATTTATTTCATAAGCGTCTCCTCTTTCAACTAACAAATCGCTCAGGCCATATTCATTATAATCGTGATTGGTAAGACTTAACACAGGTTTTTCCAACTTTAACGCAAGATCAATTACCGCCCGCTTAATAATGTTAGGCGTCCATTCGCATTCGCCGGTAAGCCAGGGAGATTTGAACCTCGTCAGTTCGGACGCTGCAAATTCATCAACAACGAAAGTGCAATTATCATGATTTTGTAATAAAGAGGCCGGTACTTCTTCGGTTGGTTTTCCCTCGACAGATTTTTGAATAACAGGGGCTTTGGTTTTTCCCCAGGCTATCAAAATTATGCGGCGTGATCTCATGATGGTGCTGATGCCCATCGTTATGGCCATGCGTGGTACCTGTGAAATATTTCCAAACTCGTGAGAGTTGGCGATGCGGGTAGAATTTTCCAAGGTAACCAGTCTTGTTTTGGAATACACAGGTGAGCCGGGCTCGTTGAAACCAATGTGGCCATTGTTACCTATTCCCAGGATTTGTAAATCAATACCGCCCGCATCTGCAATTTTCTTTTCGTATTCCGCGCAATGCTCCTTTATTTTTTCTTTTGGCACTAATCCGTTGGGTAAAAAATAATTTTCAGGATCAATATCTGTTTGCTCAAATAAATACTTGCGCATGAAATAATGGTAACTGTTGAGAGCATCGGGCTCCATTGGGTAATATTGATCCAGGTTAAATGTGATAACATTCTTAAAACTCAATCCTTCTTCCTGGTGAAGTTTTACAAGTTCGGCGTATAAGGACTTCGGCGTTGAGCCTGTGGCCAGGCCAATTACTGCCTTTTTTCCGGCAGCGTTTTTTTCTCTTATAAGATCAGAAATAATGCGGGCTACCTGCTGTGAGCCTTCTTTTGGCGTTTTAAAGATCCAAACGGGAATTTTTTCAAGAGAGTCAATCATGTCTGTTTCGATTTTGTAAAAGGTATATTGAAAAATGTTTACCGACCATGTTACCAACCGTTATATCCTTTAAGGAAATACTATCATCTAACTTAAGAACGGCGCGAAGATAAGTTGAATAGTATTTATTTTGTCATTGGATAAACAGATTGGTAATTCAGTATTATTTTTTGAATAAATAATGGTAATAGATTACTTTCCCAGCTAACCGGATTTTTAGAAATAGTTTGCAGATTGCTACACAGCTGTTAAAAATCTTTACAATAATTGACGCCCCACATTCTGTATCGGTTAACCATATCCGGTAGCCTGGTCTTAAAGTCTTCCAGGTTACGCATTTCTTTCGGACTCCAAAGAACTTCACTTAATGCGCTCATGCGAGGCAATATCATATATTCCAGTTTGCTGTTGTTGGCGATATATTCTGTCCAAACATTACCCTGTGCACCTAACACGTATTTTGCTTCCTGTGCATTTAATTCTTTTGGAACCGGCTCGTAACTATATACCGTATCGAGTGGAAGATAACCACCAATTGTCAGGCTGTCATCATTTTTTAACTGTGAATGATCGAAATAACAGTACTTGCCGGGAGTCATTATTACATTGTGATGTTGCTGCGCAGCGGCTACGCCTCCGTCTTCTCCGCGCCAGCTCATAACAGTGGCATTAGGCGTTAAACCTCCTTCCAGGATTTCATCCCAACCAATAATGTTTCTTCCTTTACTATTTAAATACTTTTCTATCCTGCTGATAAAATAAGTTTGTAGACCATTTTCATCTTTTAGATGTTTTTCTTTAATAAGTTTCTGGCAGAAATCAGAACGCTTCCAGGCGTCTTTCGGGCATTCGTCCCCACCAATGTGAATATATTTTGAGGGGAACAATTGCATCACCTCATCCAATACATTTTCAAGAAATTTAAAGGTGTATTCGGATGGACAATAGACATCTTCGAATACGCCCCATGTTTGCTGCACCTGTTTACCGGAGCGGCTTCCGGCCCAGGGAGTGTTAGATTTAATTAATGTAGATTCGTCGGGAAAGCAACTAAGCTTCGGATAAGCCGCAATAGCTGCCGACGAATGTCCCGGCATTTCTATTTCGGGAATAATGGTGATATAACGGTCCTGGGCATATTTTATAATATCTTTTATTTCTTGTTGCGTATAGAAGCCACCGTAATGTATGCTATCGTTTCCTGTACCCGGGTGATGGCCAATAATAGTTCCATTTCTAAATCCACCAACAGAAGTAAGTAAGGGATATTTTTTTATTTCTATCCTCCATCCCTGGTCTTCAGTTAAATGCCAGTGAAAAGTATTGAATTTATGGAACGCCATGTAGTCAAGATATTTTTTCACTTCAGCAACTCCAAAAAAATGCCTGCCTACATCCAGGTGCATACCGCGATACTGAAAGCGTGGATAATCTGTAATGCTGACTTGTGGAATTTGATATTGACTATTGCTGATTGAATCTTGATCAGTTGGCAACAGCTGAAGTAGGCTTTGTATCCCGTAAAATATTGCTTCATTACTGGTTCCTCCAATGCTAATTTTATTGCCTTGAATGTTAAGCGTATACTGATCTTTCTTCCGATCTCCGGGATATAACAAACCAAGTGATATCGCATTTTTTACATTTTGATAAGGAGAGATATTCTCTACACGAAGCGTAAAACCATAAAAATTTTTCAAATAAAAATTCAACATGTCTGCATTGTGCCTGGAAGCAGTATTGGCTACAATAACTGTTGATTTATTGAGATTGAAATAGCCAGTCTTTTGAGTAAGTTGTACCGGCTTTGGAATGATATTGATAGGGGTTTGTGATATTGCTGGTAAGTTTATCACGATAAAAAAAAAGAGGATTAGGTTCTTCATTAAAATAATTTTTTTGCAAATGTATTACTATAAATTTTGTTGGCGATTGCCAGTTTCTTTTAGATTATTTATACGTTGGAACAAAGTCGATATCAAAGCTTGTTGATTTTCGTGTATGCATAGTTGCAAGTTGCTTAAAGATTTCTTATTTTTCTAAAACAATCTTTTTAACCTAAATAACAAATTATGCACACAGAAATTTTTAGCCATATAAACTGGCTTGCAGTATTGGTTGGCGGATTAGCTTATTTTTTTCTTGGTTCAATTTGGTATACGGTTCTATTTGGAAAAAAATGGCGTGAGTATAATGCCGTTTTTATTAACCAACCCGACGCAAAAAAAGGAGCGGCCGTAACAATGATTGTCTCATTAATTTTGATGATTGTTTGTGCGCTTGGTCTTGAAATAATTGCGACACGGTTTTGGATTTTCGGTTGGGTGGGAGGATTAAAATTGGGACTTATTACCGGAATCTGCTTCGCGGCAACTGCTGTCCACATTTCTTATGTTTATGAAAAGCGACCGTTGGGTCTTCATTTAATAAATGGACTTTATAATGTTGCAGGTAATGTTATTGCTGCAATCATTGTTTGTTGGTGGTAATTTGTCTCATGCCAAGGTTGCCTTTTTAATTTTCCAGCGAGATAATTAAATGTTAATGACTCTGATCATACTCCCGCATCAGTCATGCTTTTGTTATGCCCGATCTTCCTCATTTACATCCCAGGTAAACTCTTGTAAAATTTTTAATTCAGTGAAATCCCGTCTTAGTCGCCTACTTTAAATTGAGTATTTTAATAGAAATCATAATATAGCATCTTTGTCCTTACAAGCAATGAAGAAGTAAATATCTAAATTTTGCTACTTCATATTTATTAAAAGAAGGAATTCGAACAAGCAAATAAAAACAAGAGTTGTGTGTGGTTTTAATCAGGAGTGCCCCGCCGTAAAACGCGGGGTTTTGATTTTCTGAACCCTATCCTGAAAATAATACAAGCGTAATAGCTTGTGTCCTATGATAAATAATT
>NZ_JBMQQG010000276.1:0-7442 GCF_057362405.1 Ginsengibacter sp. | reverse complement strand
TGGTTACGCCAAAGAAATCAGTGGTGAAAATATCAGTTATTTTTCTGCCTTCCCCGATTATGCAACTACTGCTTTATTAACCCGGGCAACTGACGGAAAAAAGGTTATTGAATGGGAGACCGCGCCTGTTCCAAAAAATGCAAAAGGTAAATACGTATATTTTAGTTGGGTCGCAGGCCACTCTTCAGGCACCAGCGGCGGTAACCGTAATTTTGATTTGTATGTTAATGACAAAAAGGTTTTGACTTTTACTACATTACCAAACCATCAAAAACCTAATTGGGAATTTGTTGCGCCGGATAGTTCCGCACTGGTATTTGAACAAACAAAAAGAGATGGAGCAAACGACGCTCATGGGTTTAATTATTTGAGGCTTCCTCTAAGCAGCGTCAAACCGGGCCTCCCCGTTACCATTAAAGTAATTGGCAAGGCGCAAGACAGCAACGACTGGTATATGGCCTTCAAATTTTCATTTGAGGAAAAGGTCGACATACATCCTATGCCATTTCTTTTAAAAAATGGCAAGCAACCTGTTGTATTAACTGCTTTACATTTTGGGAAAAATGAAACGCTGCGGGTTAGGGTTAATCATAAGGAATTGTATTCATTTATCGAAAAGGATGGAATCAACAATTTTGATATTCCGGTAAATGCCGTTACAGATAAAGACAGTGTTTTTATAAATATTTCTGTTGGTAAAAAAGCACTGGTAGATAAATATGTATATCTGAATCCGGTAGTTTACAGGGAACTGAATTTCATTCATAATTCACATACCGATATAGGCTACTCGAATGTTCAGCCTGAGATAGTAAAAATCCATAATAAAAATATTGATGATGCATTGCGCATGGTTGATAAAACAAAAGACTATCCTGAGGATGCAAAATTTAAATGGAATGTCGAATCTCTTTGGGCTGTTGAAAATTATTTACAACAGGCTACTCCTGCTCAAAAAGGGAAATTTATTGCGGCAGTAAAGGAAGGCAGTATTGGCTTATCCGGATTATATAGCAATATTCTAACGGGTATGAGTGAGCCTGAAGAAACTTTTCACTATACCGATTATGCTGAAAAACTGAGGAAAGAATTTGGATTTACCATCAACAGTGCGATGATCTCTGATGTTCCGGGATATGCCTGGACAACGGTAACTGCTCTTGCCAAAGGAGGTGTAAAATATTTCTCAAGCGGGCCTAATTTCCTCGGCGAGAGTCATCCCTATTTGGGAGACCGGGTTGGATATTTTTTAAAGACCTGGGGTGACAAGCCGGTTTGGTGGACTTCTCCTTCAGGTGACGAAAAGATTCTATTTTGGACTGCGGGAAAAGGATACTCCTCATGGCATGGAACTGGCCCTGGAGGCGTATTTGACAGGGGCCCTAAAAAAATTGCTGCTTATTTGGATGAATTGACTGCAGAAAAATATCCGTACGATATAGTGCAGTGGCGATATAATATTGTTTCTGATAATGGCCCAATTGATACGACCATTTCAGATTTTGTAAAGCAATGGAATGAAAAATATGCATCCCCGAAAATCATCTTAAATACTACACAAGAACTTTTTGAAAAATTCGAAAAAAAATATGGGAGCAGCATCCCGGTGGTAAAAGGAGACATAACGCCTTACTGGGAAGATGGCGCCCTTTCCACAGCTTATGAAGAAGGAAAAAACAGGATAAATAGTTTGCGCCTGCAACAACTTACTACTTTGTATTCGATGCTTAATCCTAAAGAATATGATAAAGACAAATTTTATGAAGCCTGGAGAAATATCATCATGTTCCATGAACATACCTGGGGTGCTTATAACAGTATTTCAGAGCCGGACTTACCATTTGTTACTGAACAATGGCACATAAAAAAACAATTCATGTTGGATGCTGATAACGAAGTTGATTCTTTAGAGAAAAATTTGTTTCAGCCTTTAAGTAATATTCAATCAAAAAAAATTGCGGTATTTAATACATCTTCCTGGAGTCGTAGCGGTCCTGTAATTATTCCGGCAAATGTTACCGGGAAGTCCGTAAAAAATGCTTCAGGGCAAATAACGCCTTTGCAGAAATTAAATGATGGTACATCTGTTTTTATTGCGGGTAGCGTGCCACCGTTAGGAACTTCTGTTTTTGAAATTACAGATCAAGAAGCACCTTCGGTAAGAGAAAATTTTATAATTACTGACAGCTCTTTATCTAACGGACATGTATGGTTGCAATGGGATAAAACCAGCGGAAGTATAACAACTTTGGAAGATGGCACTGATTTCAATTATGCAGGAAGTTTTAACAACCAGGGATTGAACAGTTATTGGTATGTACCGGGCTACAATCCTGCAGATGCTGAAACAAACGGGAAGGTGCAGGTAAAAGTTTTGGAACACGGACCGGTGCTTACTACTATTGCAATAACTTCTGATGCGCCCGGCGCCAATAGACTGGAAAGGAGAGTATCCTTATATGCTGAAAGCAATGAAGCAGAAATTGATAATATTATCGATAAGAAAGCTATCAGAAAAAAAGAGGCGGTTCATTTTGGATTCCCTTTTAATTCATCGCTTGTTAACACAACGGTAGACGCAGGTTACGGCACCATGAAATACCTCGCAGATCAGTTACCGGGATCGAACATGGACTTTCTTTATGGCAGAAGATGGTTAGACGCCTCAATGGCCCGCAAAGGTTTGCAATTAATATTACTCGAAACGCCTTTATTGGAACCTGATAGTATGATTGACGAAAGATTACTGGTAAATCAACGCCTTAAAAAGTGGAAAAAAGATGGCAAGCCAACGTCTACCTGGTTTAGTTATGCCATGAATAATTACTGGTATACAAATTATAAAGCTGACCAGGAAGGGGTTGCTCATTTCAGGTACGCATTAAGGCCTCATGGAATGGTCAATTCTTCAGAGATGGAAAAATATGCCTCGGCATTTACACAACCATTAATAGCAATACCGGTCAAAAATGAAGAAGCACTTCCCAAAGAATTGTTTGGATTAACAAATAACCGCATTGTAGTTACCAGCATTACTCCTGGCGGAAATGGGGATTACCTCTTAAGGATGTATAACCCTGAACCTGCAGCAGAAAAAACAGGATTTATCTGGAAAAGTCTTAAGCCTTTAAATCTTATAAATGTTGACACTGGAATACAAATTCCGGTCGATGAAAATATTACAATAGATGGTATGGTGGTAGTAGACATAATATTAAAAATGCATTAAAGAGGACATAAGGTGATATAGAAGTTTTTGTAACGCCACGCATGTATTCAAAAAATAAATAAGAAACGATTATGCTGAAAATATTCTTTACGATTGCAATATCAGGCATCCTTCTTCCGGCCTTTGCCGGTGATATCTCTATATATGTGTCGCCAGATGGAGGTGGTAACGGTTCCGCACAAACGCCAACAACTTTGCAAAAGGCAATAGCAATGCTTCCCGGTTTAAAACAATCAAATCCAAAAGGAATGATTACTATTTTTCTTAATGATGGTGAATATAACCTGGAGAAACCGATCCAAATTAACTCAGAAAATGGCGGCACCGGTGATTTGCAAATTATCTTTAAGGCGTTGCCCAATGCGCATCCTGTTGTAAGTGGCGGAGAAAAAGTTACTTTAAAAGGAACCAAAATTTTATCTGCAGTAGTTCAGCATGCGGATAGTATAAAACCCTATGATTTGTACGTTAATGGCAAAAGAGCCGTTAGAGCAAGAACACCAAATATTGATAACTATTTCACCCTGGGAAAAGTAATCAATGTTCCGGATAGTGAAAATAAAATGCGATTCACGCAACAATTCCAAATTCCACTAGAAGAGTTTAAAACACTGGCATCATTACCAAAAGGCGATTTGCAAAACGTATGGTTTAATATGTATCACAAGTGGGATAATACTATGCGAACGATCGATTCATTAAACTCTGCCGATACATCATTTTATTCAACCGGCACTATCAATGGCGATTGGGCATTGTTAGGAAAGCCGGCTATGTTTTATTTTGAAAATTATCCCGCTGCCTTAGATACAGTGAATGAATGGCAATTGGAAAATGATATGATTAAATATCTTCCGCAAGGAAATTTGAGCGAAGTGCACGCAGTCATCCCGGTCCTGGAAAAGTTATTGATTATACAAGGCGATTCAACGCATCCCGTAGAAAATATTTTGTTTGATGGCATTGCGTTTAAGTATTGCAACTATATTTTTGACGGCTATGAAGCCTACCAGGCCGCTCAAAAAATTGATGCCGCTATAATGATTGACAATGCGCAAAACATTCGCTTCAACAATTGTGAAATTGCACATACCGGGCAATATGCTATTTGGCTTCGGAAGGGAGTGCAACATTGTGAAATTACGAATAGCTACCTGCACGATTTAGGTGCCGGTGGTATCAGGATCGGTGAAACGGTTATTCGCGAAAACAAGGCTCAATGGACGTCTTATAATAAAGTGGACAATTGTATTATACATTCCGGCGGATTAGACTTTCCTTCTGCTGTTGGAATCTTTATTGCCCAGTCAGGGAATAATATTATTTCTCATAACGATGTTGGCGATTTCAGGTACACCGGCATTTCGGTAGGATGGATTTGGGGATATGCGTTTAGCCCTTCCGTTAGTAACAAAATAATCTACAACCATATTCATCATATTGGGCGGGGTATATTAAGTGATATGGCTGCCGTTTACACATTAGGAATTTCTAACGGTACCGAGGTAAGCCATAACCGGGTTAACGATATATATTCTTATGACTATGGCGGATGGGGACTTTACACAGACGAAGGTTCATCCAATATTTTATTGGAAGATAACCTGGTGTACCATACAAAAACGGGAGGCTTTCACCAGCATTATGGTGAAAATAATATCATACGAAATAACATTTTCGCTTTTAATAAAAAATTCCAGGCACAGTTTTCAAGGATTGAACAACATCACAGTCTTGATTTTAAAAATAATATTATACTAACGGACAATGGGTACTTTCTACAAGGCGCCTGGCAAACGGGAAATGTTACTCTCGACAGCAATTGCTATTGGAACATGAATAACAACAAAGTTGTTTTTATTCAATCTACCGGCTCTTATGGCGCCAATCCGCAAAACTATTTAACGCTTAAAGAATGGCAGCAAAAGAGTGGAAAGGATTTGCATAGTATCATGCAGGACCCCGGTTTTGTGAATGCAAAAGATTATGACTTCAGACTTAAAAATCACTCAATAATAAATAAGATCGGCTTTAAACCATTTGATATTAATGCAGCGGGAGTTACGGGTGATAAGCAATGGAAAGAATTAGCGAAATTACCTAAAGAGGTTATTGAAGCATTTGATTCATCTGTCGATAGAAACATGTTACAATAAATGGAACAGTTTTAAAAAACGGCAAAGATTTTACCCGGTTGGTACAATTGAAACAGAAGCTGGTGCAAATAGTAGCTCGTTAATAATTGATCATATAAATAACTCATAAATAAAAAGATGCTAAGAAAAAGATTTACGATTGCCAGCATTTTTTGCCTGTTAATAGTAGCAGGATATTCACAAACTCCTGCGAGATCAATGTGGCATGGTTTTGAAAAAGAGTCATTCTCAATTGAGGGACAGAGTGCTTACATTGTACAACCTGGTCATTCATTACCAGGTAACCCGTGGGTATGGCGTGCCTATTTTCCAGACTGGCACTATGAAATGGATAGCATCTTATTATCAAGAGGTTTTCATATTGCGTTTATTGGTTGCCGTGATATGTATGGCAGCCCTGCATCCATGAGAATTTGGGAAGTGTTTTATCAATACCTTATCAGTCATTATTCGCTGGCAAAAAGATCCGTCTTGGAAGGTGTAAGCCGGGGCGGATTATATATTTATGAATGGGCAAAACGAAATCCCGAAAAAGTAAGTTGCATCTATGCCGAAGCGCCCGTTCTTGATATAAAAAGCTGGCCGGGTGGTAAAGGAAAAGGCGTCGGAAGTACTGATGATTGGAAAAAATGTTTAGCTGCTTATTCGTTTACTGAACAGGAAGCGCTCAATTTCCGCGATAATCCAATTGATAATATTGAATCATTGGCTGAGTATAAAATACCTGTTGTTCACGTAGTGTGCGCAAGCGATAGCGTGGTTCCCATTGCAGAAAATACAACCATCCTGGCTGCAAAATACCTGCGCCTTGGAGGCTCTATAAAAATTGATACCATGGGAAATAGTATTTCTTTGATGGGTCATCATTTTAATATCGACCATCCTGAACATTATGCTGATTTCATTACGCAACATGCTGTTCCCGTTACAGAGACATTATCTTCCAAAGCATTTATTGAACCAAACGGAGGATTGAATAATACAATCTCGAATATCAGGAATAAACGAAAGCTAACGGTGGCTTTCTTTGGCGGCTCTATTACGTATAACCACGGTTGGAGAGATAAAGTTTGCCAGTATTTGCAGGAAACCTATCCGCAAACAAGTTTTACATTTATTCCGGCCGGTATTCCTTCTTTAGGAAGTGTGCCACACGCATTTCGTTTGCAGAGCGATGTTTTAAATAAAGGCAAAATTGATCTCCTTTTCCTGGAAGCTGCCGTCAACGATCATGCTAATGGAACCGATTCGTTATTGCAGGTTCGGGCAATGGAAGGTATTATTCGTCATTCGTTAACTGCAAATCTTTTCATGAATATTGTGTTGATGGCTTTTGCCGATGAAGATAAGAATCATGATTTTGATAATAATATCGAGCCGCTCGAAGTTAAGGTACACCGGCAATTGGCTGCCTATTATCATCTGCCGTTTATCAACCTTGCTAAGGAAGTATATGAAAGAATAAAGCTTGGCGAATTTACCTGGAAAGATGATTTTAAAGATTTGCACCCTTCTCCCTATGGTCAAAATATTTACTATCAATCCATAAAGTCCCTGCTTCAAATTGCGTCTATGCAATATAGTAAGGAAGGTGATTCAGCAGTAAAACTTCCCCACCCGCTAAACAAAAATTCTTATAATAGCGGAGTTTATGAAGATGTCCATCATGCATCAGATATTCATGGATTTTCGGTTGTCGATAATTGGAAACCATCTGATCAAAAAGAGACAAGGGAAGGATTTGTAAATGTTCCTGTTTTGGAAGGGACAAAACCTGGAAGTTCTTTCACATTTTCATTCAACGGAAATGCGGTAGGTATAGCTATTGTGTCAGGGCCTGATGCAGGCGTTATCGAATACCGGGTTGATAAAGGCAAAGTCCGAACTATGAATCTTTTTACCCAATGGAGCAATTCGTTGCATCTGCCGTGGTATTTGATTTTAGCAGATGGTTTGCAAACAGGAAGGCACCTGCTGGAAGTGAAAATAGTTTCAACTAAAGGTGAACCTGGGGGCAACGCATGCCGCATTGTACACTTCCTCGTGAATAAATAATT
>NZ_JBMQQG010000275.1:0-24002 GCF_057362405.1 Ginsengibacter sp. | reverse complement strand
GTAGCCTGGTAAGATTCCAGCAATTTGTAATCACCCTGCCGGTTTTTTCCAAAGCGGTGATCATAACCGATAATCAAAGAATGTGGATGAAATCTTGCTACCAAAAAATCACTTATATATTCCTCAGCAGTTTGTTCAGAAAATTCCAAGGTGAACGGAACAATTACAAGATGGTCAATATTTTGCTTTTCGAGCAATTCAATCTTTTCGGGTAGTGTAGTCAGTAATTTTATGCCTCCTCCGTTTGATTTATGAACGATCATACGGGGATGTGGATCGAAAGTAATTATAACGGTTTCGCCTCCAACCTGCGACGCTTCCTTTTTAAGCTGGTTAATTATCTGCAGATGCCCCGTATGAACTCCATCAAAAGTTCCGATGGTGACAACGGCATTTTTAAAAAAGGGTAAGTTAGTTATATCACGATGTACCTGCATAAAGATGTGCGCAAGATAAATGATAATTGAATTTGAAAATGGAATATCAATCTTCAATCTTAATTTTGCCTTTTTACATGTTAACTGGTTAATTAATTAATTTACTTAATGTCTCTATATTCCAAACGTGGGGTTTCTGCCCAAAAAGAAGAAGTTCATGCTGCTGTAAAAAATCTCGACCAGGGAATTTTTTCTAAAGCTTTTTGCAAAATTTATCCTGACTTTCTGGGCGGTGAGAGCAAGTATATAAATGTAATGCATGCGGATGGCGCAGGAACAAAAAGTATCCTTGCTTATTTGTATTGGAAAGAAACCGGCGATGTATCTGTTTGGAAAGGCATTGCGCAGGATGCCGTCGTGATGAACCTTGATGATCTTTTGTGCGTAGGCATTTATGATAACCTCATTTTTAATTCAACTATTGATAGAAATAAAAATCTTATTCCTGGTGAAGTGTTGGAACAAGTTATTAATGGTACGCAGGAATTTTTTGATTTGATGAGAACCTATGGTATTAATATTCATTATCTCGGTGGCGAAACAGCAGATGTTGGTGATGTGGTAAGAACAGTTGCAGTGAACGGGACCCTGACGGCGAGATGGCCAAAATCGAAAATCATATCTAATGAAAAAATAGAGCCCGGAAATGTGGTTGTTGGACTGGCGTCGTTTGGCCAGGCAACATACGAAAGTGCCTACAACAGTGGAATAGGAAGTAACGGGTTAACTTCTGCAAGGCACGATATTCTTAATAAATATTATGCAGAAAATTATAAAGAGAGTTATGATAATTCGTTAAGTGACGATGTAGTTTACATTGGCAAAAACAGGATAGCGGATATTAAGGCGATTCTTTCGCCCACGAGAACTTATGCGCCTCTCATGAAAAAATTACTCGAAAATAATTTCGATAAAATTTATGGATTAATACATTGCAGCGGTGGCGGACAAACGAAATGCCTGAAATATATTCCTGATAACGTTAGCGTAATAAAGGATAATTTATTTGAGCCGCCTGTAATTTTTAAGGAGATCCAGGAAGCAAGCGGAGCCGACGATCGGGAAATGTACCAGGTATTTAATATGGGTTGCAGAATGGAAATTTATACCGATGAAGATTTTACTGCGTCAATAATTAAAGAGGCAACAACATTTAATATCGATGCTCAAATTATAGGAAGGGTGGAAGCGAGTGATAAAAAGGAATTGGTTATCAAAAATGAAAGAGGCGAGTTGGTTTATTAGGTGCCTGGCCACCGGAGTGGCCTGACACCTGCGGATTAAACTTTCAAAATTGTTTGCTATTTTTTCTCTGGATTTGTAAGCGTTACTGGTTGCAATCTATACGCTGCAACTGTTTTTCCGTTTTGAGTCGCCGGAATCCATTTTGGTCCGGTACGAACCGCATTCATGGCAATTTCCGCCAAACGGGTATCTTTCATCGTTGTGGCTTCCACATTACTAATGGTGCCATCAGTATTTACTATAAATTTCAATAAGCATGTCCCGTAGTCTTTTTCAGACAGTGAATCTATAGAAGCCTGAATGGCTGCCGACATATATTTTACCCACGCATCCTTGCCTCCGGGAAATGCTGCTTCATTTTCAACTTTGGTAAAAACTTTGTCGGGCATAGTGTCGGTTGTATAATTGTTATTTGGGTGTCCATTGAATTCAATGTTACTATTCATCTTACCACTTTTGTCATTTTGATTCGTAAGGCGTATCGAATTTTCGTCTGTGTTGGTATTTGTATTCAATGAAACAGGTGTCTTCAAACCTCCAGGTTTTAATGTTATTAATATAACTCCGTTCTTAGCTTTTTGTCCATATACAGCTATAGCTCTTTCGCCTTTTAATACGCTTATTGATTGAATCAGGGTAGGGTCCATAGTAGATTTTTTCACTTCATCTTTGGAAATTTCCTTTCCATCAATAAAGTAAATAGGGTCGGGCTTTACCGTTTTTTCGATCGTTGAGCTTGTATTCGTATTAGATTTTATGTGGATGATAACAACTCCATTCTTTCCCTTTTCTCCATATTGTTTTATTGCGGTTTCGCCTTTCAAAACATTTATGCTTTCAATATTCTTTCTATTGATGGCCAAAACTTCGTCCCTGTCTGTAATTTTTCCATCAACAACATATAAAATATCTGTTCCGTTTTGAAGCGTTAATGCTTGCGCTAAAGAGGCGGCAGGAACTGTGTCAATTGGCTTGTTAACTGAACTAATATTGGCAGATGAATTCTGTCCAGCATATTTTCCTATTGCATCTAAAATATTCCTGGCAATTTTTTCCTGGTTATTATTATTTGAAAAAAATGCCTCATCCTGAGGATAGGTTAAATAGCCGCATTCAATAAGCGCGGCCGGGCAGATATTGTGATCAAGAACCCAAACCCCATTTTTACGAAGACCAACAAAATCGTCTGTTGTATAAGATTTCTTTAATTCCTGTATTAATGCGGATGCCAATAACTTATTTTTATCAGAATTATTTTTATCGATCTGGACAGAAATGCCATTTTCATTTAAATTGCTCTCATCTGCAGCGTTTACGTGAATTGAAATAAATAAATCCGAATGGTTGGTTTTTGCAAATTCAACTCTTTCTTTCAATGGAATTAATTTATCATTATCTCTTGAGAGTAAAATTTTAATATGTTTATTTGAATTTAATTCTTCAATCTTTTTGGCAATAGAAAGATTAATATCTTTTTCTTTTAAGCCATCTGCGGCAACAGCACCGTTATCTTCCCCGCCGTGCCCGGCATCTATCACCACCGTAATTGTTTTACCCGTGTAAAAACCTGGATAGATAATAGTTTTCATCTTTAATGTAAAGGCGAAAAACACAATTGCGGCCAAAGGCAAAACTAATAGCCTGCTAACGTAACTAACGTTAGGATTTTTGTTTTTTGTGAACATGGTGAGTCTTCTTTTTAAGGGTGAATGAAAAAAATTATTGGTTAATGAAAATTGCTGGCCGGGATAAACAGTTTGTAGAATCATTTCTGCAAAAGCATTGATATCACTATCTTCCAGCGCTTCTTTATCGGCAATAAATTCATGTATCATACTCAATTCTTTTCTTATCAACCAAAAGAAAGGATTCATCCAGAAAAAAATGAGAAGGATGTTCATAAATACTTTATCATAAGAATGTTTTTCTTTTACATGTGCTATTTCATGATTGAAAATTTGCTGGCCTTGTATTGAATAAATATCAATAGCATTGTTCCAGAAAATTGAATTAAAAAATGAAAAAGGAGTTCCTTTTGCATCCGTAGAAATAAAGCTGATTCCCTTCATTTTAGTTCCCGGATATTTTTTCTTTAGCCTGAGTATTTTGTATAGTGCAAGAAAAAAAATAGATAGAAATACAATGGTAATCAGACTATATATAATGAATATAACGGTTGTAGAGCTAAGCTGTAAACCATTTTGGCGACTGTATTCTATAACTATTTCGTCGCTGCTGTTAATGGTTTGTAACATTCTGATAACGGCTCCGTTATCTTCAGTGGAATTTTGAAAAATATTTATTTTCATTACGGGCACTAGTAAAGAAAGCACGACAGCAGCAAGTAAATAAAATCGATTCCACTTGTGAAATATTTTATTGCGGAGGGCTAAATAGTAGTAGCCACACAATATGCCGGAGCATATAATTACTTTTAGTAAATACCAGGCTAAGGTTATCATACTTACTTACTTTTTTTTAATTGTTTTAAAAGCAATTCAAGTTCTTCTATACTGAGGTTGTTTTCTTTTACCATTGAAGAAACGGCATTTGAAAAGGAGCCGTCAAAATATTTTTTTACTAACGACCTCATGCTCCCTTTGGAATACACCTCTTTATTTACAAGCGGGTAATATTGGTGATTTCTGCCAATGATATTTACACCGGCAAAATTTTTTTCTACCAATATTTTAAGTATTGTCGAAACGGTATTCTGATGAGGTTTAGGATTGGGCAATTCATTTATAATTTCCCTCAAAAACGCTTTGTCCATCTTCCAGATTACCTGCATTATCTGTTCTTCTGCCTTAGTCAATGTCTTCATAATTCTTTTATTTTTTTCTTTCAAAAGACAAATATAAACTAAAGTTTTAGTTTAACAACTAAATTTTTAGTTGTAATTAAATCTTTTTTAACAGTTGTGTATTATTTCTTTTAAAGAAAATATAATTATACAATTAACTTTGCCGCATTAATGCGGATTAATTTTTAATAAGATTACCATATGGCCGAAGCAATTGTAGAATTACGTAATGCCAATATTTACCAGGGAAATTCGCTCATTCTGCAGGATGTAAATATAACTGTAAATCGCGGCGAATTTGTTTACCTGGTGGGTAAAACCGGCACAGGCAAGTCAAGCCTGCTAAAAACAATGTATGGTGATCTTACATTGAGGGAAGGGGAGGGTACAGTTGTTGGTTATAACCTGGCCGACCTTGACTGGAAGAAAGTGCCCTATTTACGTCGCAACCTGGGGGTAGTATTCCAGGAATTTCAGTTGCTTACTGACAGGAACATAAATAATAACCTGAAATTCGTTTTGAAAGCTACTGGTTGGAAAGACGAAAAACTGATGGACGAAAAAATTTCGGACGTGCTTGATAAGGTTGGCTTGAAAACGAAAGGATTCAAAATGCCTTTTGAATTAAGCGGTGGCGAGCAACAAAGGGTGGATATTGCCCGTGCGTTGTTGAATTCTCCCAAGCTTATTCTTGCTGATGAGCCGACCGGAAATCTTGATCCTGAAACGTCTGACGAAATTATGCAGCTTCTTTTTAATATCAGCCGCGACTATGGAACTTCTATAATAATGGCTACACACGATTATCCCGTTATCAATAAATTTCCTGCGAGAACAATAAAAACAGAACGAGGTAAAGTTTGGGACAATGCTACCATATCCATTGGATAAGTTGTAACGCATTCGCGTGATTATCATAGACACTTTCTAAAACTTTCTTCCTGTTGTCAATCTCCTGCTGACAGAATGATTCTTGAAATAATTCAGTAATCTTTTTTCCAAAGTCGGAGGCTGAATCCGCAACCTCACAAATTGATTCCAGGTTATTTTCTTCGATAGCGGCTGTATTCGTAACGACATACCTGCCATTAAAAAGAGCATTTAATAATTTTATTTTTATGCCCGTTTTATTGAGAGAAGGCAGTACATGGACGTGAGCTTTTTTTATAAGATCAGTCATTTCCTTTTCAGAAACATTCGCTGCAATACAAAAGTTGTCGTTGTTATGCACGACTGACTGCAAACCTGCAGATGGATTTTTACCGGCAATAACCAGTGGAATGTCCAGGGAATCAAAAACATTTTTCATGAGCCACATAGCAGCTTTTTCATTTTCCGGCACAGATAAATTCCCCTGGTAAAGACAAAAATTGCCTGAACCAATTTCAGAAGATACCTGGGAGTAGGGCAAGAACACCGGGAGATATTGAATTTTTTTTGCTGCAAATTTTTGTTGATAGGTCACCACGTCTTTTTTGCTAACAGCAATAAACATGCACTTACCGGCTATTTTATTTTCGTACTTTTTTAACAGATGACTTTCCAGCAAGAAATACTGTTTTTTGAGTATATTTTTGGTTGCCTTTGCAAGTTCTTCGTAATACTCATGTTCCACATTATGCAACCTTACGATCACTTTCCTGGTTTTTAATTCTTCCGTGTATAAAAAATAGGTACAATGAATTCCTTCCAGCAAAACGGGGTGCTCATCTTTTAAAAGATTATTTAATAACAGTCGGTTTGCCCGCGAACTAACAATATAGGGCAGACGAAAAGAAAAACTTTTAAAAACACTTTTCCTTTTATAATAACTAACGGATTCACAATATTTATTAAGTTCCTCCTGTTTACCACGACCGTATTCGAAGCAATGAACGTGAATTTTGATACCCAGGCTGTGCAGAGCCTTGATTTTATAAAACAGGTCGAAAACGCCACCGTAATCCGCAGGGTACGGAACATCCAGGCAAACTATATGAAGTTGTTTATCTGTCAACGGAGAAATGTTATAAATAAATTTATTTAATATTTTAATAAGAATAAGTACACAAAACTGCTTATAATTGTTCAACATTTATGAATTAAAAATTGCCAATTTCCTTGAACAAAAAAATAATCGTTTCAGTCATTAGTGATATTGTTACCGACCAGCGGGTGCAGAAGGAGTGTAATACGTTTCGAAAAATGGGATATGATGTTTTATTAATTGGCAGAAAAAGCAGCAATAACTTTCTTTTAAATGAGCTCAATTATAAAGTAATTCGTTTTCCAAATCTTTTCAGGCGTGGGCCTTTGATGTATCTTGTTTTTAACGTCCAACTGTTTTTTTATTTGCTATTTAAAAAAGCAGATGTTTTGTGGGCGAACGATCTAGATACATTGCTTCCTAATTATATTATTTCGCGGTCAAAAAGAATAAAGCTCGTTTATGACTGTCGTGAATATTTTACCCTAAGTGTTTATAAAAAGATGTCGAGGAAAATATGGGAACTTCTTGAAAGGTTTTTGTTCCCACGTTTAAAAAATGTAATTACGGTAAACAATTCTATAAAGCAGGTTTATGAGGGTAAATATAAAGTTCTTATAACCGTTATACGGAACGTTCCCTACAGAGTTGAAAAAGGCGAAGCGGATGAAGAAGTGATAATCCCTCCGGGAAAAAAAATATTAATAATACAGGGTAACGGTATTAATGAAAATCGTGGGGCGGAAGATGCAGTGCTAACCATGCAGTTTTTGCCCGATATATTTAATTTATATTTTATTGGAAAAGGAACAATTTTACACAAGCTTAAACAAATGGTGCTTGATTTAAAGCTTTCTGATAAGGTTACTTTCATAGATGTGCTGCCATACAATGAAATGATGAGATACACGCGGCAATGTTTTTTGGGACTCATCTTTGAAAAGATTCATTTTACTGATCACCATATGTTTGCCTTGCCCAATAAATTATTTGATTATATGCATGCGGGCATACCTGTATTATCATCAAAGGCTGTCGAGATAAAATTAATAATTGAAAAATACCAAACCGGAGATTTTATTGACAGTTTTGACCCAGAGGCGATTGCCGAAAAGATTATGGACATTTCAAAAAATAACGAATTATATAATTTCTGGAAGCAAAATACCGTAATGGCTGCTGAAGAGCTTAACTGGCAAAATGAAGAAAAAATATTAATCAATTTTATGCAAAATTTGAAATGAGAATTAAATTAATTGACACCGGGAATTTGATTGCGAGTTGAACGATTAAAAAAAAAGTATAACATTCGATTAATGAAATTAGCTATTTAAAATTTTCGTAATAAATCGGATCATTTGATCATGAACTTTTTTCCAGTCAGCAAATTCATTTGTTTCGCTAACCGTATGATTATGCCATATGCTAATAAAAGTTCCGTTTACATTCTTCACTGCTTCAACCAAATTATAAATTTCCTGCAACGCGTTTAAATGTGTTGAAGCATTCGAATCCATGAAAGAGCCCTCCATCAATGTTATTGGAAATATTTTTAAGGTGGTTTGATTTTCATTTTTTAAATCATAAAAATAAAAAGGCTTGCATGTTCCGGCCCTGAAACCCGGCAAGTCAGAAAAGCCCATAGAATAATCTTCTGTAATCCCCGCGTCAATTAACGAGTTGTAGGTTTCTGGCAAAATAAATCTTAAATAGTGCTGCCTGCTTTTATTGATTTTTTTACCGGATAATATTTCAAGCCTCTCTTTTTCAATTAATATTTTTCCGGGGTGTGAAGTCGTTAAATAGGAAGGATGAATGCCAATTTCACTGAATGCTGAAATCGTATCGATAAGTTTTTTTATTAACGGATTTTTATAGTTCAAATTCCTGTCGTATTTGGAGCGGTCGCCTAGCAAAAAGAAGAAAATTGAATTTAAGTTGTTACGTACAATCGTTTCCTTGAGATAGTCATACACATACCAGGGATCTTCTTGTTGGTTAGTAAGTGTTCGTATACGGTTATAGATATTTCTAAAGTTGAGATGAACGAGGTCCCTGATTGTGCCACCTGCTATTGTTTTAAGATTTCTACCCTTAAATTTAAAAGCCACATCTATGTCGTATGTTACAATAGCTTTAAAATGGCCAGGTACTAATTTAATACCACTGAATTTTTTTTGTAAAATATTTTTGAATAGATCGATCCATTTGTCAACGACGGGAATTAGTAGAAAATTATTTCTATAGGCCAGTGATTCGGTCGCAGTAAATAAGCCATGTGCGTCGGGAGTAAAGGGCAAATATTCTTCATAGCGGCTTACCATAAAAAATACTGCCGAGAAAATATCGAAACCCATATCACAGGATGTATCATTGGGAAATAAAACTTTTGTTTCATATTTTTCCTCCACAACCGGATCAGTCTTCTTTATAAAATTTTCAAACAAAAGCGGGGAGGCTTTGATGAAAAGTTCATCATAATGACGAAAGAAGGAATAATTGAGTTTTTCCTGGTTGTAACGATTAAAAATTTCAATGTCTGTGGTTACCTCAAAAGCTAGCCCCAATTCATTTTTAAATATCAATTCAAAAATATATTTACTTCTTTGTGTTACTGAGGGTAGATATATTAATAGCATAATTTTGAATTACAATATTACGGCCGCTCCTCCTGATTTTGCAGTGTGTTTTATCGAATTAAATAGTCGGCCGGAGTTTGTAAATATATTGAATCAAAGAACGGAATAAATTGTATGATATCAATAATTAAAATTTTCAAACGAGGCAAAAAATTGTGGGTAATCAGCGCAAAAATCTATATTTTTTTAGCTCTCCAAATTCCTGAATTTTTTAATCTGCTAAATCTTTAGAACTTCGCTCAACCCTTTCATCAAAAATAAAAATTTGAAAATTACATATCTGCAGCAGGCAAATATTGATAAGCAAAAATGGGATCGTTGTATTGAGTCTGCTTCCAATGGATTGGTGTATGCCTGGTCATTTTATCTTGATGCAATGAGCAAAAATTGGGATGCTCTCGTTATGAATGACTATGAAGCTGTAATGCCATTAACATGGAATAAAAAATATGGGATTTATTACTTGTACCAGCCATTTTATGCAGCACAGTTGGGGATTTTTGGAAATGACTTGTCTTCTGAAATCGTGCAATCTTTCTTAGAAAGTATACCTTCAAAATTTAAGTATTGGGATTTTAATCTTAATGAAAGAAATGTATTTGCCACCGGGGGTTTTAAAATGTTTGACCGAAGTAATTATATCCTTCCGCTTGAAAAAAGCTACGCGAAATTGTCAGCTCATTATTCAATTAGTCACCAGCGAAATATCAGGAAGGCCAAGGAGGCGGGAAACTTTCTTAAAAAAAACATCCCGGTTTCCGATGTAATCTACCTTGCTAAAGAACAGGCAAAAAATTTTTCTCCTATTAAGAGTCAGGATTATGCAAATCTTGCAAAATTGTATGAGATTCTACTACGGAAAAATATGGCTATCACTTATGGAATCTATTCGCCTCAACAAGATCTTTTATCGTCATCGGGATGGTTTTTTTCTCATGGAAGAGCTTATTATATTTTAGTGGGAAATAACCCAAAAGGAAGAAATTCAGGTGCGTCTCATTTAATGATCGATCTATTTATACAAGATTACGCCGAAAGAAAATTACTGCTTGATTTTGAAGGTAGTGATCTTAAGGGTATTGCCACCTTTTATCGAGGTTTCGGGGCAACTGAAGAAAAATATCCTGGCATAAAATTGAATAATTTATCACCCATAGCAAAATTATTTAAGAAATAAAAAATTATACCGCTATCACATTTGTGTTAATATCAATTTTTTATTAATGGCTTGTCCATAAGCGCTTGTTGGAAAAACTCAGTAGGGAAATGGCGGGATGATCCCTTTATTACCCGAAGAAAGTTTGATAATGTTTAAGGGAATGAATTTGTTTACGGTTTTACATAAACTTTATATTTGTCTATACATTAAAAGAAAGATTCTCAAATATCAAACATGAAAATTCTTTTTATCATTTTAGTAGCCGGCCACTTAATACTGCCTGAACCATCTTTTTCTCAATATCGCACCGATAAAAAGCTTGAAAATAAACTTCGTGCTTTGATAGATTCATTCCATGGGACCGCGGGTATTTATGTGCGTAATTTGAAAACAGGAAAAGAAGCAGTCATAAACGCGGATACTATATTCCCAACGGCAAGCATCGTTAAGCTACCTATACTAATTGGCATATTTAATAAAATTCAGGAAGGCGCCCTTACCTATCATCAACCCATGCTTTACCGTGATTCAATGGCTCACGGTGGCTCGGGACTAATGCAGTATTTTAAAGATAGTTCTAAGACAGACTTAAGCAATGTGATTACTCTCATGATTACGCACAGCGACAATACTGCTGCAATCTGGTGTGAAAAATTAGCAGGAGGAGGAATTACCATTAACCAATGGCTGGCCGGTCACGCATTTCAATTTACACGGGTAAATTCGCGTACGCCTGGCCGTAAGATTAACTATGATGAATACGGCTGGGGCCAAACAACCCCAAGAGAAATGGCCGATTTACTTGTGATGATACGAGACGGGAAAGCCGTAAGCCCCGCAGCAAGTGAACGCATGTACAGAATTCTAACCCATGTTTACTGGGATGATTATGCACTTTCCCAAATACCGCCTTATGTTCAGGTTGCCTCAAAGCAGGGAATGGTGGATGCTTCCCGGTCGGAAGCAGTACTTGTGAATGCTCCGCATGGGGATTATGTCTTTTACGTAGCAACCAAAAATAATAAAGATCAAAGATGGGTACCCGATAATGAAGCCTGGCAATTTGCACGCAACGTTTCTGCACTGTTGTGGAATTATTTTGAATCAAGATCAAATTGGAAACCTGCGGAAGGGATTGAAAAATTTTGGCATTAAATAGTTATTTCATTATTGAAATTAGAATTCTTTTACAAAATATATTACTCCACTATTAACGATAAATAATCTGATATGGAATCAAGTTCAACCGGATTTGATGAGGAAGATCACACCAGGCCAACATTACTTACTGTGCTTTGTGTACTAACTTTTATTGGCAGTTCATGGCTAATAGTCACCAACATTTGGGCTTATGGAACCGCTTCAAAATCGGCTGAAATGATTTCCGCGGCCACCAAAATGGAAGTAAATGATTCTGCTTTTCAAAAGGATTCTACTCAAGCAAAAGTTATCCGGAAAAAGCGCTCTTTATTTGGAGAAAAGATGATGTTGTCAGTTGCAAAGATTATGACGGCAGATAATATTAGAAAAAATGCTGCCGGAACAATTCTTTCTGCCTTAATTACACTATTTGGCGCTTTGTTTATGTGGTGGCTAAAAAGAAGAGGCTTCTATATTTATATTGCCGGTACAATGTTAGGGATAGGTATACCACTATATTTTTATGGAGTCAATATGACGTCGATTGGAATTTCCTTTTTCCCTGGTTTTTTTGGCCTGGTTTTCATAGCGCTGTATGCATTGAATATCAAAAGTCTGCGATAATTAGGCCCGAAGATTAGCCGCTTTATTTTTTCATCACGCGTTTGCAAAAACGCTGCTTGAAATTGAAATTTAATTATTACCTTTGCTGCCATTTATAAATTTATTTAGTACAAAATGTCTTATTTAACATCTGAAAAAAAGTCAAAAACATTCGCTGAATTTGGAGGAGAAGCCACTAATACAGGCTCTATAGAGGCGCAGGTTGCTTTGTTAACCGAAAAAATTAATCATATCTCCGATCATCTTAAATCAAATAAGAAAGATTTCAGTACCCAACGCGGATTAATGCAAATGGTTGGGAAAAGAAAGAGTCTCTTAACTTATCTTAGTAAACATGACCTCACGGGTTATCGTGCTTTGATTGAAAAGTTAGGACTTCGTAAATAATAAATACATCGTAATGATATTGTAAGCTTTTCCCAACTGAATTCACGGTTGGGATTACTTTTTTACAACAACCCAATAATAAGAAAAAATTATATGATTCCAAATCCCATTTCAGTTACATTTGATATAGGTGAAGGCCGCATGGTAACTATCGAAACAGGAAAACTCGCCCGCCAGGCAGATGGTGCTGTAACAGTGCGTTTAGGCGACTGCGTTATCCTCGCAACAGTTGTTGCTAACAAAGAGCCTAAGGAAGGACAGTCCTTCTTTCCTCTAACAGTTGATTACCAGGAAAAGTTTGCCTCAGCAGGCCGCATTCCCGGATCTTTTTTTAAGAGAGAAGCAAGACTTAATGATTACGAAATATTGACATCCAGGCTCATAGACCGGGCCTTACGTCCTTTATTTCCTGAGGATTATTTATGTGACGTTCAAGTACTTGTATCGCTTGTTTCAAGCGATCCTGAAGTTATGCCGGATGCAATGGCTTGTCTGGCAGCTTCTGCTGCTTTGGCTGTTTCTGATATTCCCATCCAGGAAATTATTTCAGAAGTTCGCATTGCAAAGGTGAACGGAGAAATGATTGTTAATCCCAGCCGCACGCAACTTGCAGAAGCGGAAATGGATTTTATTATTGCAGCTACAGACAGAAATATAATGATGGTAGAAGGCGAAGGTAAAGAGTGCCAGGAAGAAGACTTAGTTAAAGCAATTGAACTTGCTCACGAGGCCATTAAAATACAGGTAAAAGCTCAGGAGGAATTACGGGATAAAGTTGGGGTAAAGGGCAAACGCGAATATACCAAACCATATCGCAATGAAGAACTAAATAAAAAAATTACAGAATTTGCTAAAGAAAAAATGCTGGCCATAGCTTCAAAAGCATCAGCAAAAAATGAAAGACAGGAGGCATTTGACAGTCTCCTTAATGAGACTACAGAATTTCTTGGTGAAGAAATTCCGGATGAAGATAAATCACTAATAAAATTCTATTTTGGTGAGCTTCAATATCACGTTGTTCGCGATATGATCCTGTCAACAAGCAAGCGCCTGGATGGGCGTGGTCTCGATGAAATCAGGCCAATTACTATGGAAACAAATTATCTTCCTTCACCTCATGGCTCTGCTTTATTTACAAGAGGTGAAACACAATCTTTAACTACAGTAACACTGGGCACGCCTCTCGACGAATTGTTAGTTGAAAGTGCAGCGAGCAGTGATTATTCTAAATTTATATTGCATTATAATTTTCCTCCTTTCTCAACAGGCGAAGTGAAAATGATGAGAGGAGTAGGGAGGAGAGAAGTAGGGCATGGTAACCTTGCACAACGCTCCCTGAAACAAATCCTGCCTGGAAGCGAATATCCTTATACCGTTAGGGTAGTAAGCGATATTCTTGAAAGTAACGGTTCCTCGTCAATGGCAACAGTATGCGCAGGTTCTCTTGCATTGATGGACGCAGGAGTTCCCTTTAAAAAACATGTTAGCGGGGTGGCAATGGGACTGATTTCTAAAGAAGGAAAATTTGCGATACTTACAGACATTCTGGGAGATGAGGATCATTTGGGAGACATGGATTTTAAAGTTACCGGTACCAAAGAAGGAATTTGTGGAGTGCAAATGGATATCAAGGTTGATGGACTTAGCATGGATATTATGCGCAAAGCACTTGACCAGGCAAAGAGAGGCAGATTGTTCATATTGGATGCAATGTATCAATGTATACCTGAACATCGGGCAGATGTGAAGCCACACGCACCACGAATGGAAAAGTTAATCATTGATTCTGAATTTATTGGCGCAGTTATAGGGCCCGGCGGAAAAATAATCCAGGAAATTCAAAAGACAACCGGAGCAACAATTAATATAACAGAAGTAGGTAAGACCGGCGAAGTAAGTATATTTTCTGCTAACAAAGAAAGTCTGGACCAGGCTGTAGCATGGGTTAAGAGCATTGTTGCCGTTCCTGAAATAGGCGATGTGTATGAAGGAACTGTAAAAGGTATTAAAGAATTTGGAGCCTTTATTGAGTTCCTACCCGGCAAGCAAGGGTTGTTGCACATCTCAGAAATAATGTGGAAACGTTTGGAGACGATGGATAATGTTTTTAACGAAGGTGACAAGGTGAAAGTGAAACTTATTGGTGTTGATCCAAAAACCGGCAAATTTAAGTTGAGTCGTAAAGCTTTGATTCCAAAACCAGAATCAAATCCTGCGCCACGTCCCACAGGAAAATAATTAGTCATTTTATAAATTTAAGACATGAGCTTGTAGAATTCTGCAGGCTTTTTTTATGAGAAATTTTATAAAAATAGAAATTGAGACTGACTCAAGCGAGGAGAGAGATATATTAATGGCTGAATTATCGGAAGTCAATTTTTACGCGTTTGAACAAGATGAGAATAGGCTAATTTCTTATATACGAGAAGATGAATTTAATGAAATCACTTTCAAAGAATTATTATCGCAAAACGCAACCTATAAACAATCTGTAATTGAGGAAAGAAACTGGAATGCGGATTGGGAAAGTCAATTTCAACCGATAACAATAAATAATTTTGCCGGAGTAAGGGCATCTTTTCATAAACCTTTAGAGGGTGTTGATCATGAAATAATTATTACCCCGAAAATGAGCTTTGGAACTGGCCACCACGCTACTACCTTTTTAATGATTGAATTAATGCAGTCCATTGACTTCCGAAATAAGAAGGTACTCGATTTCGGCACGGGCACAGGTATTCTTGCAATTCTCGCTGAAAAATTAGGTGCAGCTTCAGTATTGGCGATCGATCATGATGAGTGGAGCATTAATAATGCCACAGAAAATATTGAGGCCAATAATTGTAAACGTATTATAACTGAACAGAAAAATAATATTCTTGGTGGTTCCGGCGTTGATATTATTCTTGCTAATATTAATTTGAATGTACTGGAGGAAAACGCAAAACAATTGTCACTGTCATTGGGCAAAGACTCTATTTTACTGGTAAGTGGTATTCTGGTAAATAATGAGAATAACCTGGTTTTTGTTTTTGAGAAAAATGGATTTTTAAAAAAGCAATTAGCTCAACGGGAAGAATGGATTGCTGTGTTGTTTGGCAAGCAATAAATTTTGAGAAAATTATAAGAATAAGACATTTTTTTAATGCTATATTTGTTTACTCTACAATAAATTATGAAAGAACTACTCCTGATCATAACTGCGTATCTTATTGGATCCATACCCACGGCTTTATTAATAAGCAAACATTTTTTTGGGGTAGACATAAGAGAATATGGTAGCGGCAATATGGGCGCCACAAATACTTTCAGAGTTCTGGGCTCAAAGTTTGGAACCATTGTTATGATTGGAGATATGCTTAAAGGAATCTTAGCGGTGGCACTCTATAACTTGTTGCCTTACTATCTAACTAACGAACTGGACCGCACGAATTTAATGATAGGCTTAGGTCTTGCTGCTGTGGCAGGGCACATATATCCCATTTGGGCACAGTTTAGAGGCGGTAAAGGTGTTGCTACTTTATTTGGAATGCTTTTGGCAATTCAACCCGTAGTAGCGGCAAGTTGTGTGGGGGTATTTTTGTTAGTGCTGTTTTTAACGAGGTACGTTTCCCTTAGTTCAATTCTTGCAGGAGTTGCGTTACCCATTTGCGTTTTATGGATTTATAATGAAAAGGAAGTTTTTTATAGAGTTTTCGCCGTAGCCGTGGCGGCTTTGGTTGTTTTAACTCATCAAAAAAATATTAGCAGGCTTCTAAAAGGAAACGAAAATCGCGTTCCTATTTTAAAATATCGCGACCGGAAAAAATTACGCAGAAAGGAACTCTGATCTTTACAATCACTACATATTTTTAATTCCATATTTTAATTTGCAGCTGAATTTGCGTTGCATTTGTCGTTTACAAAATATTTGGTACATCAATTGTTTGGTTAGAGAAAAAATTATTATGATGAAAAATTTATTTCTGCTGTTTGTAGTTGGTTCAATTTTTATTGTATCATGTACAACTAACGCAATCACTGGGCGAAGCCAGTTATCTCTTGTGCCTGAATCAGTCCTTCAACTTGAAGCTACCAAGCAATATGATTCAGTTCTTGCAAAAAATACTGTAGAAAGTAATACAAAAAATAAAGATGCTGAAATGGTAAAAAGGGTGGGAAAACGCATAGCAGCAGCAATTACAAAGTATTATGCTGACAAAGGACTATCAAATGAACTCGCGGGTTACAAATGGGAATTTAACCTCATTGACAGTAAAGAAGTAAATGCATGGTGTATGCCGGGAGGAAAAGTCGCTGTATATACTGGGCTTTTACCAGTTACCCAGAATGAAAATGCTCTGGCAATTGTGTTGGGTCATGAAATAACCCACGCAGTAGCTCACCATGGACAGGAAAGAATGAGCCAGGCCTTGATCGCCCAAAATATAGGGTTGGCTGGTGATATCTTTACATCCGGCAATGGTACAGCTAATAATATTTTTAAAAGTATTTACGCTCCCGGAGCCCAGGTTGGTGTGTTATTGCCAAATTCAAGAAAACAGGAGTACGAGGCAGACCACTATGGGCTAATATTTGCAGCCATGGCAGGTTACGATCCCAGGGAAGCAATTCCTTTCTGGACCCGCATGTCTAATCTAAATAAGGGTTCAAAAACACCTGAAATATTAAGTGACCATCCTTTAGATTCAAAGAGGATCGCGAAATTAAAAGGTTATATGGATGAAGCTCTAAAATATTACAAACCGGCAAATTCAAAATAATACGCCAAAAATTCATGGTGGTGTATCGTTCCTTTTGTTTAAGGATAGGTAGTTTGTTGGTTATAAGCAATATTTTCCGTAGTTTTGCAGCGTCTTTTCTGCATCTTGGTTTATATCCATCAATTCCAACCCAATGATTTACAGGGGTGCAGTTATTTAGGGCATATTTTTTAACCTTAAAATTTTTCTTCGCTTATGTCTCAAACATTGTTTGAAAAATTACAATTAGAGGACGAAAAAAATCTGTTAATTCAAGGTCTTCCTTCTACAATTGAGAAACAATTTTCAAAGCTTTCATTTTCGAAAAATGTTACTCCACTTTTAAAAACGCGAAAAATTGATTTTGCTCTTGTATTTGCCTTAAATTCAAGCCAGTTGTACAAAATTCTTTCGGAAGTTTGTCCTGCATTACATGCGGCAGGTAAATTGTGGATTGCATATCCAAAGGCAGCCTCAAAAATTACGAGCGATCTTAATCGTGATTGTTCATGGCATTATTTAACAGACCAGGGCTTTGAAACAGGAGATATCGTTGAAATGGATTATGTATGGAGTGCCCAGCTTTTCACCCATGGAGAAGCCTGCGAATGTTTGGAAACTTCTTCGGGAATTCAGAAGTTCAAAACTTCGTCAAGAAGAAAAATAGCAGAAGTAGAAAATTACTAATGTAAGCGATTTATTTTTCGCAACTTGTCCAAAAGAGTAGCAGGTTAATTTTTTTTAAACCTGTCTGCAATTAAAAATAAAATTGATACTGCCAGGAATGCCAAAAGCATTCCTGAGCTGTTTATAAACGTTTGTGAATACCCGATTTCATCAACATTAATAAATGGGTAAGGATAAAATGAGGAAGGTATTCCCCGCAATAGAATAAATACAAGATAGATAAGTGGATATAACAGCCACGCTAAAACGCTTATCCAATGCAATTTTCCTTTCGGTACAATTAATAACCAAAACGCAATAAATAATAATGGGATCACGGTGTGGAGCAATTCATCAACAATCCATTGAAGGCCTTCTGGTTTCCAAAGGAAACGTAAAATAATATTGTATACGAGCCCGACGACGGTTATGTATACTGCAACGGCTGTTAGCGTATTTTGTCGGGAAAAAAAGCTTTTTATTTTTGAATTGTGGTTGACTATTAAAGTTGTGCAACAAATTGCTACTATAAGATTGGTAAGAATAGTAAAAAAGCTAAAATACCTAATTATTGTTTCAGGCATTGAAGTAACCCTGTTAAGTAGAATAAGATAGAATTGACCGATTAGAGCAAACCATGCCGATAAGCAAATTATAGTCAAAAACAATTTCGCCCCTTTTTTATATTGCATCGTACTTTCCTTTTAGAAAATAAAATATTTGCCCGCTAAAATAGCATAAGGTTCTTTAAAACAGAATGTAAGTATTATTGTTTCGGCCGAGAACAGTTATTTCCACAATAAATTATTGAAAAGCTGAAGCCCTCAATTGCAGAGCTTCACCTTTTTAAATTATATAAATCATGGTTTATTTTCTGCTAAAATCAAGCGGTACGTTTATTTTAAAACTAATGTTTCTTCCCATGTTGTAAATGCCATGATATGGACGGGGATCGTCAGGGTATGGCTCAAAATATTTAAGCCTGTTTAAATGTGACTGATAAGCGACATTAAATAAATTATCTCCTAACACACTAAAAGTAAAAAGCGTTTGTCCTTTACGGCTAGCTATATCGGCTCCAAACCCCGCATCAAAAAGTTGGTAACCGGAGGTAGGCGTTTCAGTGCCAAATGCAAGGTAAGCCCGGTTTTGCGCCGCATAGCACTCAAACTGCACTTTTATAAAGGCATTTACAATTGACGGCGATACTTTCTTGATATTAGCCCGTAACTCAGAATAAGTATGCAAGGGAGGGATGAAGGGAAGGTATTTGGCGCTATCTGAAAGTTTCCCTTGTCCGTTAACACCACCATTATTCCCGTATACGATGGATAAAGAATTTTCAAAATGCAGCCAATCCAATGGGTGTGGATGAATGTCTACTGATAATTCGCCTCCATACAAATGAGCTCTGGCAGCCTGGAACTGGAAGGTGTCGATGATGGTATTTTGAAGATTGCTACTCGACACTTTTTCATCGTAGATATAATTATTTATTTCATTATCAAAAATACTCGCATCAATTGTTATATGCTGCGAATTATAATTTATCCCGATATCTTCCTGCCAGTTAAACTCAGGTTTAAAATTCAGGTTACCTTTTTGAAAACTATTGGTTCCGGGATGAACGCCGTTAGCAGAAATCTCCGAAATATTGGGAGATCTGTAACCTCTTCCAAGATTGGCCTTTCCGCTTAAATGATCAGAGAATTTATAGGATATTCCAAGACTGCCACTGGCTCCGGAAAAAGTATGCGTATACGCATAAAAAGGATTATCGGCTCCTACGGTATCAACACCGTAAACAGGAGTGTCAAAACCATTGACAGGGTCTGGTTTCGTATAAAGTGATGCATTGTTAAATTGTCTTACATCGTATCTTACTCCGCCGGCAATTTCAAGCTGTTTTATTGTCTTTTTTACAAAGATAAAAGGACCGATATCAAACTGCTTGTATGATGGAATTATAAATTCTGTTCCTTTTGTCACGTTATTATTTTGATACATGCCGTTGACTCCTGCTGTAACATTCCATCTATTAATTTCGGGGAAATAATATTTTGCATCATAAGCATATGTATTCAAAACAAGATCTAGTCCGGGCAATGCAAGTTGCGGATGACTGAATTCCTGACGGATACTTTTTTGGTAGGATAAATTAAGTCCGAGCGATCCTTTACCAAGCATAAAGTTATTCGCACTATAAATTCTGTAATGTTGTACGTGCTGATGCAATACCGTTATGTTATACGATCTTAATTCAGCATTAGAAACGATTGGCCTGAAGGTGTCCGCTTCTGTAACCTGTTTGGTGAATTTTCTCGTTGCTGAATCCCGGCTGCCATCGGGAATTTCCTGCAAATCGTTAAAGATTGAAATTCCTAAATGTGAATATCCCCATGAACGGTTAATTCCTGCAGAACCACTAAAATCAAGTTCCCTGAACCCTGTGTTATAAACTCTTCCGTCAATTTTATTTTGATAATTTGTTGCCATTTTATAGGAAGCTCTTCCCATCCAGGTAATCGAATTTTTATTACCGGCAGCCATAACAGAACCTGCCATCAGGCCATTGTTTGATTGGTATTCATTTGAAATACTGCCAATTGTTTTTCCATCAGGTGGAGGTGACGCTGGCAATAAATTTACTACACCCGCAACTGCATCCGATCCATAGATGAGACTTGCAGGGCCTTTTACGACTTCAACTTTATTCACTGTATTTTGATCAACTTCAATTCCGTGTTCGTCGCCCCATTGTTGCCCTTCTTGCCTTACACCATCATACAATGTAAGAATTCTATTAAACCCTAAACCTCTTATAAATGGTTTGGAAATGTTCGGCCCTGTTGTAACGGCGTTAATGCCCGGAACATGCGCAATTGCGTCTATAATATTCGTGCTAAGATTTTGCTGGAGATACTGTTTATTTATTGAAATTATCGGAATTGGGTTTCTTTTAATAGTAGTTGCCCTGGAACTGCCTGTTACGACAATCTCATTTTCTTCTGTTATAGAAATTTCCATCACAAAATCTGTCGTGGTATTTTCATTCAGTGTAATTGTTTTTATGTTATCCTTGTAACCAACAAAGCCTGCCTGCACCAGGTATGTTCCTATGGGAATGCTATGCAAAACATAATTTCCGTTCGCATCGGCTGTAGTTCCGGCTTTAAGGTCGGGAATATAAATTGTTGCGCCTTGTAAAGGCAATCCAGTCTTGACAGCAGTTACCCGCCCTGATAAAGTGACTTTTGTAATAAGATTTTTCGTAAACCGCGATTGCGCAGCTGCCGGGTTGAAAAAAATGGAAAGTAATGCAAAGGATAATACCGATGGCATATAAATATTTTTCATTGACTATTTTATAAAATTTAAGATGCGCCCATTAAACCATGTAAATGGATTTTGAGCTAATGTTTTGTATGCAACTAAATTTTACAAGGAGGACCGCGAAGGTTATTATGAAAAAGTGAAAGAGATATTAACGCAGGAATATCTAATGAGAAAAACGAATTCACAGAGTGAAAATTAACAACAAGCACGTTGATGAATGTTACAAAATGTGACTCAGCAACCAGGTCATCACATCTGCAGTTGTAACCCGCTTTGGAGAATTGTGTCGTCTTGCCAGTAGAGGTTTTGCACGTGCTGTCTTTGTGATTTGCAAACCAATCGTGCAGCGTTTTCCTGGGAGTTATACCCAACGTAAACACAAAGAGCAGCAAGGAAGCGCTAATGTATTTTAAGCCAAACGAGCTGTTGAAAAATCTAATCATTTATTTTCAAACAAGAATGCAGATTATGTCAAAATGAATTGCCAGGTTGTTGGAAATTATTGTAACGACGTTGCGAATATATTCCATAATTTATGACGAGGGGAGTCATTCCGGAAAAAATATCTTAATATAACATTTTACAATAAACTGAAATAGCAAAAACGTTAGATGATAGGCTCGCCCTAGGAAACGATTGTTGCCTCATTTTCAAGATTGATTTCTTTTTCTTTCCCACTATTTATCGTATGACTGAATTTCAAGATACCTACAAAAAAGACGCCGCCAATTGCGTTACCTAAAGTTACCGGGCCAAGAAATTGAAGATATTGACCGAAAGAAACCTGCCCGGTAAATAAAGCCGACGCTATCTCAATGTTCCCCACAATACAATGCGGCAATCCGGCAAAACCGATAGCCGCAGTAACCATCCAGATGATGAAAATTTGACTCATAGTTTCTCTCGCCGCGGCGACAAGCCATGCAAGTAAACCCATTAACCAACCAGCTAAAGCAGCGCTTAATAATGTTACAACCCATGAATTATGGATAAAGCCATTCGCGATTTGGGCAAATGCTTCCCTATGTAAAAAATGAAGTGACCCCGCAAAATATGATAGTATTAAGGCAAATATTAAACCGCCAAAAATATTACCCACATATACAATCAACCATAACCGTAATAATTTTTTGATAGACGCAAATCCCTGCAAAACCGGAAGAATCGCAAGTGTTGTGTGTTCTGTAAATAATTCCGATCTGCCTAAAACGACAAAAATAAATCCTATCGGATACATGTTTGCCGTTAAAAATCTTACAATTGCCTCGGGCACCACACCATTAAACGTCGATAACATAATTGTCATTAACAATACGGAAAAACCTATGTCCAGGCCTGCCGAAATGCCGGATAATAGCAAACCTTTTGTAGAACGTTCTAACTGAGTAAGTGCAGCTTCTTCTGTATGTTGAAGTATTAGTTGTTGGCTTTTCTGGGGCTTTTGCTCGGCCGGATTTTTATTTTTATTTTTTGTTTGCATTATGCAATAGAACTTCCAAATAGCATACCGTTATTTTGTAGGCGAAATCTGATGAATAGAATGATATTTACAACGTACTTTCCTGTTTGCCTTTTTGACTATTGTATTAATAGCTCTTGTATATGAAGCCTACGAAACAAAATATATTAGATAAAGCGTTGATTCTTTTTAATGAAAAAGGTTTTGTAAATGTGCGCTTGCAAAATATTTCTGACAGTGCCTTTGTAAATGTTGGCCACCTGGCTCATCACTTTAGGAATAAAAAGGACATCGTATCCAGGAAGCCCAGGCAATTGCAGTTGCACTAGAACAAATGCATCTTGTAAGGCCACTTACTCGTGATCTTTTTTTAAATACCATTGCAAAGTTGAATGTGAGCCTTGATTCAATAAAAATCTGTGGAATCAATATGGTACCTATATTTCAGTTATTGTCGTAAAAGACGATAACAATAAATTAATTGAAATTGACAGCCGCACCTCGGATTCGATTGCACTAGCCATCAGACAAAAGTGCAGCATCTTAGTCAATGGAAAGTTGTTGGAAGAATCGTGCGTTTCACAATCAGCAGGACGAAGAATCTTTTCCGACAAGAGAGGACAACTTGAGCAATATAGTCTGGAAGAGCTTATGGAATACTGGCAAATTTGCTTGCCAAAGAAGATCAAGAAAGCGCCAGTATTTTGCGTGATATCATTTCAAAAAAAGAACAGGCATAAGCTGTTGACCAGCCCGGTATCTTTTCTTAACTTTAGAAAAATTTTTCAAATGAAGCAATTGCTGGATGATTGAAAAACCAGCAGAAGAAGAGAACCTGGTATTTCTTAAAAATGATTGGTGGCTTACAGATACGGCAGTAATTGAATCTGCCAATTATAATAAAGAAGGACGGGAAGTGTATCTTACTTTTGCGAATTACAGAAAGCTCCTCCAAGCTCATCATGCGCAAAATTATAAGATATTATAGCGAAAGGAAAGCAAAATCTGCAGCGCACTATATGCGGAGCAGTGCGGCAAAAGATCAGCGGCGGAACATTAGAAGTAAGATTGAAAGATTTAAACCTTTGTTTAAACTAACAATGAAAAACAATGCCATTAACTGACACCAAACAAAAGATTTTAGGTTCCTCAATACTATTATTTAATGAGTATGGAATAAGCAACGTAAGGCTTCAACAGATTGCCGATGAAACAGGAATCAGTGTCGGTAATCTTGCCTATCATTTT
This sequence comes from Ginsengibacter sp., assembly GCF_057362405.1. NCBI lineage: Bacteria > Pseudomonadati > Bacteroidota > Chitinophagia > Chitinophagales > Chitinophagaceae > Ginsengibacter > Ginsengibacter sp. The sequence continues at coordinate 151 of NZ_JBMQQG010000275.1, read as the reverse complement.
AATAACAAAGAAGCCATTACTGAAACTCTAATCGCCAGTATAGTTTCCGGCCTCGAAGATTTATTAAGAGATTATGGAAAATTCAGTTTGCTCAATGATCTCGATATTTTCTTCAAAGAGTATTACAGGTTTAGTACCCGATACAGATTTT
>NZ_JBMQQG010000274.1:0-4779 GCF_057362405.1 Ginsengibacter sp. | reverse complement strand
GCTAAACGAAACTTTATGGCTGAATAAACCGGTATGATAATTAATATCGAAGTTGGCTCCATAAGATTTTTCAGCATCCCTGTTTTTAATATCAATCGGCAACACGTTTTTAAATTGTATTCTTTCAGCATCTTCGGTAAAAACATTTGGAACTTTATAACCTAAACCTCCGCCAATTCTTGAAGTGAAATGATTATTTATTTTGAATAAGGCAGAAAGCCGTGGTAAAATAAAAAATCCATAATCATTTTGAAAGTCGCCACGCAAGCCTGTTTCAAGTGTAAGAATTTTTGATGCATTCCATGTATTTTGTATAAATGCACCAATTGTATTTTGATTGTAATTAACGGGGATAATGGTGTCGTGTTTGTCTTGAGTAAATTTATCAGTAAGAAAATTTATTCCGCTAATCCATTCCAGTTTTTCTTTTCTGTAATTAAAATCTATTTCACTGTAAGATGAAAGTTGCACTCCTGAAAATAAGTAACCGGGAATTTGAATAGAACGGTTGTAATAACTCAGACTGTTTTTGAAAATGAATTTTGCTTTATCATTTAATATATGTTCAAAAGATAATTGTGTGCTGTACCGATTGGTTATATTTTTTTCAAAGTATGAATGTGTGCTGTCGCCTTTCCCTTCAATGTATTTAATGTCGCCGCCAATGCGGTTTTCATAAGTTGCATTTATACCAAAGTTTGCAGTTGTGTTTTTATTAAAGTAGAAAAATAATTTTGGATTAAAAGTATATCGGTCAGATTTTGGAATCGCTGTTAAGCCAATGTTTGCAGGATCATAAGCTGTGCCATGATTGTATGATGCAAATATTGTTGTTCCTGCCTTCTTAAACTTTTGAGAATAGAAACCACTTGCATCAAGCCCCGCCGCTGGTGTTCCGTTTACAAGAAAATTTAATTCTCTTTCTTCTTTTGGCGTTTTTGAAACAAGGTTTACCAGCCCTGCAATTGCGCCGCCACCATACAGTGTAGATGAACTGCCTTTAATTACTTCCACCTGCTTTAAATCGAGCGGAACTATTTGCAGTAAACCCAAACCACCTGAAAAGCCTGAATACAAAGGGAATCCATCACGAATGATTTGCGTATATTTTCCGTCAAGCCCTTGTATGCGTATGCTGCTGTTGTAACTTGTTGCAGAAGTTTGTTGTGTTTGAATGCCGGTGCTTTCATTAAGCATCATTCTTATATCTCCTGGTTTCATATTTCCTTTCTCTTCCAGTTCTTCTCCCGATATAGTTTCTATTCTTGTAGGAATATTAGCAATAGAACGGCTTGTTCTTGTTGATGTAACTACCACTTCATTTTCTTCATGTTCTGTTTCTTTCAGTTCAATTTCCAAGGTATTATCATTGCCAGGTGCAAACTCAAAGAGAATGACTTTTTCCTCAAAACCAACATGAGAAAATATAATTTCGAATTTTCCTGCAGGTATGTTTTTAATTGTAATAGTTCCATTACTGTCTGCAATTGCAGATTTATTAAGGGTTTTAATACTTACCGTTGCTCCTTGCAATGGATTTTTTTCTCCATCCTTAATAATTGCTTTAAATGTATGCTGGGCGTATATGCTGAAACCACATAGCATAGCTATGCAAAAAATAAATATAGATTTCATTATTTTAATTAGACTTATAAATACTGCGTCAATAATAAACAGGTCAGCCTAATCTTGGCGGTTGCCAAAAAGAAGAAATGTATTGAGGAAGATATGACTGAAGGTAGCCTGAAAAAGTCGGCGGTGTCAAAGATTGCGGTGTGTTAACCTGAAAGCTGTTTGCTACTAAAGTAAAGCCAACGCAATGACCACATAAAGTAAAAGGCGAACAGTTTTGGCAACCGTCATCATGTTCATGCTTACTTGCAGTCCCGGTTTGTTGGGTTTCATCTTTGCAATTGTCAATCACACAACATGGAACAGTTGAGAGGAACAAAATATAGAATGAGAATATGAGCGCAAATATTTTCACCGTCGCAAATATAAGTCTTGTGTCGGGTTGATGGTTTACGGTGATACAACTTTTCTATTTTTTTTTCGTACCCGGCACTGTAATGAAACTGTTTCGGGGAGCAAAGAGAAAATTCAGGAATCGTAAACTCCCATCTTAATCTTCATCCATCTCCAGCAATAGATTTACTATTAAAGCGGTCCAACCGGTTTGGTGAGAAGCGCCCAGCCCCTGCCCGGTATCGCCATGAAAAAATTCATAGAAGAGATGATGCTCTTTAAAATATTCTTCTGACCAAACCGAATGATGGGCAGCATGATATTGATATTTTCCAATATCATTTATTTCGAAGATCTTTAAAATTCTCCGGGTTAGCTGGTTGGCAATTTGTTTCAGGTTCAACTTATTTCCTGACCGGGCCGGAAATTCATACATATACTTATCGCCGTAGTATTCGTAATATTTTCTAAGCGACGAAATAATTAAATAATTTAATGGCAGCCAGATGGGCCCGCGCCAGTTGGAATTACCACCAAACATGGAGCTGCAGCTTTCTCCCGGCTCATATTGAATGCTATAGTTGTTGCCCTGGTAGCCAAAAACATAAGGCTGATCTTTATAGCTTCTCGACAGGGAACGTATGCCGTAATCTGATAAAAACTCAGCCTCGTCCAACAACCTTTTCAGCAGGTGTTCGAGCCTGTCGTCTATCATGATAGCAAATAAATAATTACCATCTTTATTCTTGTTTTGGATACCTGAAATGATGCGTGTTAAATCGGGCCGGGTAAGTTTTATTACCTGCAGCCGGGTATTAAATTGCCGCAGATTTTTAAAAACACTTCCATGGATAATTTCAACAGCAAGTAATGGAATAATGCCCACCATAGAACGGATTTTCAAACGTTGGCTCGTACCATTTTCAAATTGTATAGCATCGTAATAAAATGCATCCTCGTCGTCCCAAAGCGAAATATCTTTTTTACCCATGTGATGCATGGCCCAGCCGATATTTAAGAAGTGCCTGAAAAACTTTGCCGCCGATTCTTCGTAAGCGGGGTTATGCTGGGCCAGTTCCAGCGATATGCTCAGCATATTAATGGCATACATGGCCATCCAACTGGTTGCATCGGCCTGCTGCAATTTTTTAATACCGGGCGGCATGTGGTTCCTGTCGAAGACGCCTATGTTATCCAGCCCAAGAAAGCCACCTTCGAATACGTCAGTACCGTTAGCATCTTTTTGATTCACCCACCAGGTGAAGTTCATCAATAACTTTTGAAACGCCCTTTCCAGGAAGTCCCAGTCCGATACACCTGTTTTTTTCTTATCGGCCTGGTATACATACCAAACACTCCAGGCATGCACGGGCGGATTGACGTCGCTGAAATTCCATTCGTAGGCCGGAATTTGGCCGTTAGGATGCATATAATATTCCCGAAGAACAACCGATAACTGCTGCTTGGCAAAGTAAGGATCAACATGAACCAGCGTGGTTGCATGAAAAGCCAGGTCCCACGCTGCAAACCACGGGTATTCCCATTTATCGGGCATGGAAATTATGTTGCGGCACGTAAGATGTTGCCAGTCATAATTTCGGGTATGGTAACGGTTAGGTTGGTTGTCGCCGGGCTCGCCAAACAACCATTTAAACACATCGAGATAATAAAATTGCTTGGTCCACATTAACCCGCTCACGGAACTTCTAAGCAACGCCTTGTGTGACGGCGATAATTTTTTTGGCGCAAGGTGATCATAATATTGATTGGCTTCTGAAAGACGTTTAGAAAAAATATCGTCAAAGTCGGCCCAGGGCTCTTCCATTTGCTGTTTGCACAATCTTATTTTAAATACTTTCGATTCTTCCGGTTTAATTCTTTCCCTGAACCAGATGGCGGCTTTGGTTCCTTCCTTTTGCGGGTTAACGGTGCTCTCCTTATTTACAACATGGTTATTGATACCATCCTTAACAAAGGGAAATTCATTTTTCCGGTTATACATCCGCTGGTTGTTTGTTTCGTTATCACAAAACAATTGCTCACCTCCCTGGTGATGCAGGAAATAACTGCCGTTGCGGGAGGAGATCGTCTGCAGGCAATTGGCTGAAATCGAAATAATTTCGGGCCTGCTAAAACGGGCATTGTGTTTCCAGAAATTGCGAAACCAGAGATGTGGCAGCACGTGGATGGTGGCAGCTTCGGGACCTCGGTTGTACACGGTAATCTTCATCAGGATGTCGTCCGTTGCGTCTTTTGCATATTCAATAAAACAATCAAAATAACGGTCACCCTCAAACGCACCTGTATCTAACAATTCATACTCCGGGCTTAACCGGTCTTTCCGGTTTTTCTCTACAAGGTCCAGGTAGGGAAAAGCGGCGTGAGGATATTTATAAAGGAATTTGCAGTATGAATAAGTAGGTGATGAATCGAGGTGAAAGTAAAGTTCTTTCACATCCTCCCCGTGATTGCCCTCTCCATTAGTTTATCCAAAAAGCCGCTCTTTTAAAATGGTATCTTTTCCGTTCCAGAACGCGGGAGCCAGGCATAAAATCTGGTCCGCATCGCAAAAGCCTGCAATGCCCTCTTCGCCCCATCGATAGGTATAACTACGGGCAAGGTCGTGATTGACGTAGTTCCATGCGTTTCCATTTACGCTGTAATCTTCCCTAACCGTACCCCATTGACGGTCAGATAAATAAGGCCCCCACTTTTTCCAGTTTTTGTTGTTGTTAGATTGGTTCAATCGTTCACTTTCTATGATATCGGACATGATTTATTTATCACTTTAAAATTTGAATAAACAGATCATTC
>NZ_JBMQQG010000273.1:0-41684 GCF_057362405.1 Ginsengibacter sp. | reverse complement strand
GGCGTTATTAATTCAGGCGGAGGCGCTTCTTTTTCAAGAAAGACGTTGGTAGTAATTCAATTCAGTTGTTCAATAGCGCTTATCATAAGTACCGTGGTTATTTACCGGCAGATACAATATGTAAAAAATCGGCCCGCCGGGTATGATCTCAATCGATTGTTGTCAACGAATCTGAACGATGATTTGAGTAAAAATTATACTGCTCTTAAAAATGAATTGATAGGAAAGGGAATTGCAGAAAGTGTTACCACATCCACCAGCCCTGCTACGAACGTCTTTTGGCATACAGATATTGAGCAATGGCCGGGCAAAAATGCCGGTGAGACGGTAGAGATGGGAAATATTTTTGTTAGTGAAGATTATTTTAAAACCGTTGGAATGAAGGTAATTAGCGGAAGAAATTTTTCCAGTTCCAATGATACTACGAGTGTAATATTTAATGAAGCAGCTATAAAACGCCTTCGGCTGAAAAATCCTATTGGGCAAAAAATAACTGCTTACTTCAACGACAGGCAATATACCATTGCAGGAGTTGTGAAAGATGCATTGATGGTTTCGCCATTTAATACTGCCGATCCAACCATGTTTTACTGCTTTCCCGAACCGCAGAATGTTATGCTGTATAAATTATCGCCGCACATAAAAACGGGGGATGCCATAAACCAGCTAACGGCTATTTTTAATAAATACGATCCTGCATACCCGTATGTTTATTCTTTCGCGGATGCTGACTATGCATCGAAATTCAATCTTGAAATGCTCGTTGGGAAACTCGCAGGCTTGTTTGCGTGCCTTGCTATTTTTATTTCGTGTCTTGGATTGTTTGGCCTTGCGGCATACATGGCAGAGCAACGAACAAAAGAAATCGGGATACGAAAAGTATTGGGTGCTTCCGTATCGCAGGTTTGGCTATTGTTATCAAAGGAGTTTATACTGCTGGTCATTATTAGTTGTGTAATTGCCTCACCGGTTGCTTATTATTACCTCAGTAACTGGCTTACGCAATATTCGTACAGGATAACCATAGGGCCTTTTATATTTGTAATGGCAGGCCTCGCAGCCATACTGATAACAATAATTACAGTAAGCTTCCAGGCGATAAAAGCAGCGGTGGCGAATCCTGTAAAATCATTGCGCGCTGAATAAATCATAAGAAGTGAAGAGCAGTCAATAATATGAATACTTTTTTAAAAATATCGTTTCGTCATCTGCGGCAAAGCAGGTTGTACGCTATTATAAATATAGTGGGCCTGGCTACAGGTATTACCTGCATGTTGCTGGCTATTTTATATTGGAATGATGAACACAGCTTTGATAATTTTCATGCTAACAATCCCAATCTTTACCGCGTTACCACTACATTGACCGATGATAAAAATGAAAGCCCGCAAACCATTGGCGGCACGGGACAAGTACAGGGCCCTGCATTTAAAAATGAAGTACCTGAAGTAAAAAACTATGTAAGAGTAATGGGAGGTGATATTTACAGCGACGTTATCGCCAATGAAAAAGGAATGCATATAAAGCCACTGTTCGCTGATTCAAATTTCTTCAATGTTTTTAGTTTTAAGATTATCCATGGCAACGCGTCAACAGCTTTGTCGAATGCTTATGCTGCAGTACTAACTGAAAGTGCGGCAAGGAAATTTTTTAATAGTGATGATGTCGTTGGTAAAACATTAAGTATGGATGCAGATCCATCTTTTGACAAACTTGGCAGACCGTTAATAATTACGGCTGTTGTAAAAGATCCTCCTGCAAATTCTTCATTGCAATTCGATGCATTACTTAGTTTTCAGTTTATGCAGCTTTCATTTCAGGATAACAACTGGCTCAATGCGTACCTGGGAACATTTGTAGTGCTTGATTCGCATGCCAATATTCAAAATGTAGAACAGAAATTTGATGCAGTCTATGCATCACACGCCAGGGAACAACTTGCTCAAAATATAAAATTATATGGATATGATCCGCAGGTAAGCTATGGACTGCAACCTATAACTGATATACATCTCAACCCATTGATGCGAAGCAGTGGTAATGCGGAAGGCGGCATTGTTAATATTAGTAACCCGTCTTATTCTTATATGTTTTTGGGAATAGCATTTTTCATATTGCTTATGGCGTCTATAAACTTTATAAATATCACTATTGCTAATTCTCTTAAGCGCTCGAAGGAAGTTAGTATTAGAAAAATTTCCGGCGGAAGCAGGGGCCAAATTATCATGCAGTTTATCAACGAGTCTTTTATACTGTGTTTTATTTCATTCTTATTTTCCATGGTGTTGTTGAATATTTCTTTGTCGTTATTCAATAATCTTACCGGTAAGCAAATTGAGTTGGCACAGGCCTTCAATGGACAATTACTTTTATACTTCGTGGAATTGTTTTTATTGATCATTGGGCTAACCGGTATTTACCCCGCGGTTGTGGTGTCGCGATTCAAACCATCAGAAGTATTGTATAACCGGCAAAAATTGTCGGGACGTAGTGTATTGGGCAGAAGCCTGGTTGTATTGCAATTTTCATTAGCATTGTGTTTATTGATGGCAACTCTTGTTTATTACAGCCAGATGGATTACATGCGCACCAAAGACCTTGGTTATAATCCAAACCAAATTATAAGAACAAATATTAATGGTGACAGGGATTACAGGTCTGCCATCACGTATCTAAAAAATGAATTTGCAAAGGAGCCTTCCATTAATGCGGTATCATTTGGTAATGATGGCTACCCGGAGAATATAGAAGCAGATGGAAAAAATATAAAAGCACAATATCAAAATGTCGATGAAAATTTTCTTTCCGTTATGCAAATTCCATTGATAGCTGGTAGCAACATTGGTTCATCTTTTACGGCTTCAAAAAACGAAGTCCTTGTGAATGAAACCTTCGTTAAACAATCCGGAATGGAGAACCCTGTTGGTGCGCAAATTAAAGTGTACAGGTACGGAGATAGTGCATTGAAAACAATCACCGGCGTCATAAGGGATTTTCATTTTGCTTCATTGCGTGAGCCAATAGCTCCCATGGTGATGTATGCAAGCGAAGTTCCAGGTGGTGGTATCTGGATCAAATTTAACCGGGCAAAACAAAAAGAGGCATTGATGGCTATTGAACGCATTTATAAAAAAGCAATGCCGGGTGCGGTGTATCAATATAATTTTCTTGATGAAATAAATGCACAGCAATACTTCCAGGAGCAGCGCTGGCAGCAGGTTGTAAGCGTAGCAACTATTTTAGCATTTATTATATGTTCCCTGGGTTTATTTGGATTCGCTCATCTTTCCACCAACCAGCGCACTAAAGAAATTGTCGTGAGGAAAGTTTTAGGAGCATCAGTTGGCCAGATCGTAACACTACTGTCCAGGGATTTTCTGAAGCCGGTCGTCATCGCATTTTTAATTGCATCACCATTGTCATGGATAGTAATGAATAAATGGTTGCAGGACTATGCCTATAGGATAAACATTGGCTGGGCCGTTTTTGCGATTGCAGGATTTTTTGCCATTGCGGTTGCATTACTTACTGTCTGCTTCCAGGCAATTAGAGCGGGGCTGGCAAACCCGGTGAAGTCATTGCGGGCGGAATAATTTATAAGAAATAAAATTGCTGCCAGTTTAAGAACAACCTAAGGAGCTATCATCTTTCCATGGCGTTACCTTAATACACGCAGGCATGCAGGTTAGCAATATTTCCTGATATTTAAAACCATAGTTAGCAGTTTGCGTTCTTTAATCTTTGCAGAGAAAATACATCACTGTCCGCTTTTTTTAATTGAACTGTTCATATTCGGACACCTTCGCATCAATTGTTTTCTTATTACTTATTCTTAATCAATATTATACAGCATTGGTATGATGGTTGAAATTGTTTTGCAGATTTCAATGCCCGACGAAAGAATTGTAGGCTTACACGATAATGAATTGTCAATTGGCGAGAAAGAAATAACGGCTCAATAAGAAAAAATTATGCTCAAGAATTATTTCAAAATCGCATTTCGAAGTTTTGAAAGGAATAAAGTTTATTCCCTCACCAATATTTTCGGACTCGCTGTGGGAATAGCTGTTTGCCTGCTGATATTTTTGTTTGTTAGTAACCAGCGTCATTTCGATTCGTTCCAGGAAAAAAATATTTACAGACTATGTGAGGTTCAGCAAAAAGACGGATACGAATCTTCAAGGAAAGTAGCACAAACTATGTTTCCTATGGCCTCTACGCTGAAAGCAGAATTTGCAGAGATAAAAAATGTTGTTCAGATTATCTCATGGGAAAGGGTGCCTCTTAAAAGTGAGGACAAAGCGCCTGTAATGGGGACTTTATATGGAACTAATGAATCATTTTTGAGTGTGTTTAATTTCAGGTTGCTAAGCGGTAACGCCGCCCTGGCTTTAAAAGAACCGAACAGCATTGTGCTGACACAGGAAACGGCTCATCGGTTGTTTGGTGAACAAAGTGCAATGGGCAAAATTGTTACACATTTGGGTAGAGATACCGTGCATTATATAGTCACTGGCATTTTAGAAAATGTACCTAATCAATCTCACTTGCAGTTTGATGCATTATATTCAATGAATACAGAAGAAAGACCGTACTGGATGAATGATTGGAACGCAAATTGGGTGTTCACTTATCTGCAATTACAAGAAGGTTCTGATGCAAAAAAACTGGAAACTAAATTTACTGCGTACCTGCATAAATATTTGCCCGCTAACAAAACTGCCACCTATCATCTCTTTTTGCAACCAATAATGGATATTCATTTAGGATCGGTTGAAATAAGAGATGACTTTTTGAACTGGCAAAAGTTCGATGGGAGTTATATAAAACTGCTTATTGCAATTGCATTATTTGTACTTGCTATAGCCATAATCAACTATATTAACTTAACTACTGCAAGGTCAGTTACAAGAGCTAAAGAGGTTGGTGTACGTAAAGTAAACGGCGCAGAACGCTACCAAATTGCAGCACAGTTTTTAGCAGAAGCATTATTGTTTTCGTCATTTGCATTAATGGTAGCTGTAGTGCTTGTTCAGCTATCGTTTCCCCTGTTAAGTTGGCTCAGCCAGCAAAATATAAAATTCGATTTTTTAAAAGATCCCTCCATCTTAATTGTGGCTTTAATAATTGCCTTAATTACGGGGTTGGTTGCCGGAGCCTTTCCCGCGATAACGTTGGCTTCAATTAAACCAACTAATGTTTTAAAAGGGCAGTTGTGGGTCAATTCGCGTTCCCGGCTGCGAAACGCTCTTGTTATCGTTCAAATCGCTGTGGCAACAGGTTTGTCAATGGCTACCATAATAGCCTTTAAGCAATTAAAATATATTCAGCAGTATAATGTTGGTTTTAATAAAGACGATGTAGCGGTACTGCATGTAAGTTATACTCCACGACACCAAGTAGTACACCTAATGGAACAAATACGCAATACACCTGGTGTTGTTGATCTCACAGGTTCGCTCAGACGCTTAGGTAATAGTATTGATCAGAATGAAGTTGTTTTCGAATCGGATAATAAAGCGCGGAAATTAACCTGCGCCACAATGTTTGTTGATTATAACTACCTGAACTTTTATAATATACCATTAATAGCAGGGCGAAATCTTTCTTCTACCTACGGTGAAGACCGCTTAGGCAATTCTTATATTATCAATGAAACATTCGCCCGCCAGTTGATTGCGCAATCTTCAAATCCGCGGGCGTCATTAAACAGTCTTGTTGGTAAACCTTTTCATTATGTTTTCCAGGATTCTATCGGAAAGGTTATTGGAATTGCAAAGGATTTCAACTTTAATTCGTTGCACCAAAAAATAGAGCCGCTTAGTATCACATATCAATACGACTACTATTTCAGCGAGCTTTCTGTAAGACTAACCCCTCTGCATACTCGCAAAATCCTATCGAACATTGAACAAAAGTGGAATCGCATTTTGCCCAACCAGCAATTCGAGTATTATTTTTTAAACAATCATTTACAGCAATTATATAAAGCAGATACACAAACAGGTTTATTTATAGCAGTCCTTACAGTTATTGGCCTGCTGATTTCATGCATTGGCCTGATTGCTTTGTCGGCTTATAATATTCAAGTCAGAACAAAAGAAATAGGGTTGCGAAAAGTTTTGGGCGCATCAGTTATTAGTGTCGTGGCCCTTTTATCCAAAGATTTTCTCAAACTGGTTTTAACCGGCATTTTAATAGCTATACCAGCTTCCTGGTATATCACAAATAAATGGCTTGAAAATTTTGCTTACAAAACCAATATAGGCCTTTGGATATTCATAGTTACCGGGTTATCAGCATTACTGCTTGCATTTTTGACGGTAAGTTACCAGGCAATAAAGGCAGCAATTGCCAATCCTGTAAAATCATTACGCACCGAATGATTTATAACAATAAAAAAAGGCCTGCCGCGACTTTAAGAAAGGCTTAAAATATTTAAGACGTGTCAAAAGACAACTCTATCACTCGTACGCAGAATTGAAACATTTATTTTTTTTCAGGTTCGTTATTTGTAGGTTGCGTTCTTTAATCTTTGTAGAGAAACTACATCATCGTTAACAATCCTTACGAATAAAATTCCGTTTATGAAAAGTACTCTGCTCTTTGTTTGTTTCTTTTTTCCTGCAACGTTTACTATTGCTGCTAAGCAAATGCCGAACAATAAACCTCTTCCGCGTATAGCCATTGCCGGTATAGCCATAGAATCGAGTACATTTTCTCCGGCACAAACAGATGAAGCAGCGTTTCACGCTTACTATGGAAAAGATGTTCTTTCAGGGTATCCTTTTTTTGCCAAAGATTCACCCATGCTGAAAAGAGCCACCTGGATACCAACCCTTACCGGCCATGCGTTACCAGGCGGCATTGTAACCCGTGAAGCATACGAATCACTGGTGAGTAAGACCCTTGATTCGCTGAAAAAAAATCTTCCGTACGATGGATTATTTTTTGATATTCACGGCGCTATGAGTGTAGTTGGATTGGATGATCCCGAAGGAGATTTTATAACAAGGATTCGAAAAGTAATCGGCACAAAAACAATTATCTCTACTTGTATGGATTTGCACGGAAATGTCTCGTGGCGCCTTGCCGAAAATACGGACCTTATTACCTGTTACAGGATGGCGCCGCATGAAGATGCCATGCAATCCAAACAAAGAGCCGTGGAGAATTTACTTGAGCGAATTGAAACCGGAAAGGGCAAGCCCCGGTATAAAGCCTACATCCCCATCCCGATTTTATTGCCGGGCGAAAAAACAAGTACGAGAATAGAACCGGGAAAGAGTTTGTACGCAGAGGTAGCTCCCGCTGCGTCACAACGGGGAATCGTAGACGCAGCTATCTGGATTGGCTATGCATGGGCCGATGAACCCCGCAATCACGCTGTGGTAATGGTAACGGGAGATGATATGGAAAAAGTAAAAAGAACTGCGGAGCAGTTAGCGCAAAAGTTCTGGGAGGTAAGAAATGATTTTGTTTTTGTTGCTCCTTCAGGCTCTTTGCAGGAAGCCTTGACGAAAGCGCTGGCAAGTAAAGTGCATCCATTTTTTATAAGCGATTCCGGCGATAACCCCACGGCAGGCGGTGCCGGCGATGTTACCTGGACATTAACTGAAATACTAAATAATCCCGCATTCAGCAAAGAGGACGGCCCTTCACTTATTTATGCTTCCATTCCGGGCGCTGATTTTGTTGAAAAAGCAATAGCTGCAGGCGTCGGCCAACATGTTGATGGTTTTGCAGGAGCTGCCGTTGATTCCAGGTTTGCGCCACCTGTTCATCTTTCGGGAACAGTGGAGTCAATAGAATACGGCGATAAAGATGCTGAAGTGGAAGCGGTGGTTAAAGTGGGCAGTGTGCATGTTATTGTGACGAAGAAACGCAAGCCTTACCATAAAGAAATTGATTTTACCCGGCTTGGTCTTTATCCCCGCAAAGCTGATATTGTTGTTGTAAAAATCGGATACCTCGAACCGGAATTGTATGCAATGAGAGCAGATTGGATACTCGCTATTACTCCCGGTGGTGTTGATCAGAATCTCGAAAGACTTCCCTATAAAAGAATTATACGCCCCATGTTTCCTTTTGATAAGAATATGAAGGAGCCCGATCTTACTGCGAAAATGGTACCATTGTCCGATCATTTGAATACGACGGAAAAGTAACCTTCACCGGAATCTGTGATTGAAGAATTTAACATATACAAGCTTTGCAAATGCTTCCTCTTATTTCTTAAGTGTATCAGAAATGAAAATATTGGAAAGCTGAATTATTCAAGGTGATCACCAACTGAATTTTTATTGTGTCGCATGCGCACAATCATGTGTTCGATATCGAACACATTTTTTATATCTGCCTGATTAAATACCTAATAAGCAACTGTTTATATATTGGCACCTACGTTGTTCACTATTTGTGCGAGGTGTACCTATATAATTATTTTACAGAATCACTTAAATGAAAGCCAATGCTTAAAAATTTCTTTAAAACAGCATGGAGAAATTTGATGAAGTACAAGTTTATTTCCTTCATCAATTTATTTGGATTAACCGTTGGATTAACCTGCTGCCTCTTAATCCTCACTTATATTTTGAATGAATTAAGTTATGATCGTTATAACAAAGACGCCGGCCAGGTGTATCGTGTCACACGAACTTTTTATAATGGCAATGGCGATAAGTCACTTGAGTTAAGTACGGTTGCTCCACCTTTTGGATATTACTTTCCAACTGATTTTCCTGAAATACAAAAGATGACCCGCCTTGAGGACATCGGCAATACAGCATTCCGGTATAAAGACAAACTCATCAATGAGCCCGATGTATATTTTGCTGATGAAAATTTGTTTGACATATTTACGGTAAAGGTGTTGGAAGGTGATCCGAAGACGGCTTTGTCCGGCCCGTTTTCGGTTATGCTTACGGAGGCAACTGCAAAAAAATATTTCGGCGATGAAGATCCCATCAACAAAGTGCTTAGAGCCAACAATCAATTTGATGTGAAGGTTACAGGTGTTTACAAAGCCTTTCCTCCGAATGCGCATCTTCATCCAAACATTTTAGTTTCGTTTAACACGCTTAACGATACTGCTGTGTATGGTGCAGAAAATTTGCGAACCAACTGGGGCAACAATTCATTCTTTACGTATATAAAGCTTCCAAAAAACTACGATATCAAAAACATGGAAGCCAGGTTTCCTGCTTTTCTCAATAACCATATGGCTGACCAGTATGGCGGCACGCAACCTTCAAAACTTACGAGCCTTGGCTTGCAAAAGCTTACGGATATTCATTTGTACTCGCATACCGATTATGAAGCAGAACCTAACGGTGACATCAACCGTGTGTATATTTTTTCCGCCATCGCTTTGTTTATTCTCTTGATTGCATGTATCAATTATATGAATCTCTCCACCGCACGTTCTGCTTTGCGGGCCAAAGAAATTGGCATAAGAAAAGTAGTCGGCGCAAGGAAAAAGCAATTGATCGTTCAATTCCTGGCCGAATCTGTATTGATTACCGCGGCCGCTATTTTATTCGCGTTTGGCCTGTTGTACATTTTGCTGCCATTCCTGAATAAATTATCAGCGCAGGATTTGTCGGTAAGTATTTTAATGCGGTGGCGGATACTTGTGCCAATGTTCCTGGCGCCGTTTGTTGTGGGAATCGTATCGGGTTTATACCCTGCATTTTTCATGTCCTCGTTTCAGCCCGCGAAAACATTAAAGGGATTATTCAAAGTTGGCGGTGGAAGCATCAGCTTTCGTAAGGTATTGGTGGTAACCCAGTTTGCCATTTCAATTATCCTCATCATCACTACCATCATTGTATTTCAGCAATTGCGTTTTGTGCAAAAGGCATCGCTTGGATATGATAAAGAACACCTTCTTACGCTTCCTTATAACGGCCAAATGAATGATCAGTATGAATCTTTCCGCAACACCTTACTGCAGCATTCAAACATTAAAGATGTGGGGCGGTCTTCAAGAATACCTACCGGAAGGTTGCTGGATGATATGGGTGCCTCTGCTCCCGGTTCAGACTCTATGGTACCCGTAAAAGCTGAGATCAGGTATGTGGCAACCGACTATGATTTTATACCAACGTATGGGATTTCAATGGCAGCAGGCAGAAACTTTTCACGTGATTATAGAACTGACACATCCAATTTTGTAATCAATGAATCTGCCGTAAAAGCAATTGGTTGGAAATTGCCGGAACAGGCTGTTGGCAAAGATTTAAAATATGGTTCTATTAAAGGTCACATTATCGGCGTTGTGAAAGATTTTCATTTCGAATCTCTTCACCAGTTAATTAAGCCCATGATTTTTATAATGCCGGCGACATCAGGTAACAACAGTTTTTATAATAACATCTCGATAAAAATTTCCGGGCAAAATGTTTCATCAGCATTAGCAACCATACAGGATACCTGGCAAAAATATAATCCTGACCTGCCTTTTCAATACACTTTTTTAGATGAAAACTTTTCCAAGTTGTATGCATCAGAGCAAAAGCAGGAGACTATTTTTATGGTCTTTGCATGCATTGCCATTTTCATTGCATGCCTAGGCTTATTCGGTCTTTCTGCCTTTGCCATTTCACAACGTGTAAAAGAAATTGGGGTTAGAAAAGTTTTAGGCGCCCATGTGCCAGGTATCGTTGCACTTATTTCAAAAGACTTTTTAAAACTTGTGATGATTGCATCGTTCATTGCATTCCCGGTGGCCTGGTATGCCATGGATAAATGGTTGCATGGCTTTGCTTACCGGGTAAACATTCACTGGTGGGTATTTATTCTTGCAGCCATCGCGGCTTTGCTGATTGCCTTACTAACGGTTAGTTTCCAGGCGATAAAAGCGGCGGTTGCTAACCCGGTAAAAAGTTTGAGAACAGAATAAAGCGTATAGTTATGATAAAAAATTATTTCAAAATCGCTTTACGCAATCTTTATCGCAACAAAGTTTTCTCGATTATTAATATATCGGGGCTTGCAGTAGGCATGGCCAGTGCCATACTGATTTTGCTATGGATACAAAATGAAATAAGCTACGATCGGTTCTTCAAAAACACAGACAGGATTTACATGATGTATAACCGCGATAAATTTGATGGCGGGCTGCAGACATGGAACAGTACACCAACCCCTATGGCAGCAGCGCTTAAAAAGGATTACCCGGAAGTGGAAGATGCTGTACGGTTTAGAAACGTTACTTTTTTAACCAGTGTTGGCGATAAGCATTTGAATGTTCGGGGCGCTTTTGCAGATAGTGGTTTTCTTTCTGTGTTTAACTTTCCATTATTGAAGGGCAATCCAAATAGGTGCCTGAACAACAATTACAATATTATACTTACTGAAAAACTTGTTAAAAAACTGTTTGGCAATGAAGATGCAATGGGCAAAACGGTGCGTATAGATACTACTGAAAATTTTACAGTATCAGGAGTGCTAAAAGATTTGCCCGGCAATACTCAATTTAATTTCGAATATCTGTTACCCTGGGCTTTTATCACCAAATTGGGATGGGACCAGGAGATGTGGGGCCGCAATTCTGTAAATACTTACGTGTTACTAAAGCCGGGAACATCACAGGTGGCTTTTAATGCCAAAGTAAAAAACATAACCATCAACCATATAACCGAGGGCCAAAAATCTACAACAGAAGTATTTACCCAGCCGCTAAACAGGTTGTATTTGTATTCGAAATCAGAAAATGGAAAACTGGTTGATGGCCGCATAACAATTGTGAGGCTATTTACGATTATCGCAGTTTTTATTTTGCTTATTGCCTGCATCAATTTTATGAATTTAAGCACAGCCCGCAGTGAGAAGCGGGCCAAAGAAGTAGGCATAAGAAAAGTGGTGGGCTCCCGGAAAGGTTTACTGGTTGCGCAGTTTATTGGTGAAAGTATTATGCTCTCTTTAATAGCAGGAATACTGGCTGTTATCATTGTACAGTTTAGCCTCCGGGGCTTCAATCAATTAATTGGCAAGGACCTGTCCATTAATTTCAGCAATCCATTTTATTGGCTTTTTATGCCAATATTTATTTTGTTCACGGGCATTATAGCAGGTAGCTATCCTGCGTTTTATCTCTCTTCATTCAAACCGGTTAAAACATTAAAGGGTACGTTCAAAGCAGGGCATGCTTTGGTAACACCACGCAAAGTATTAGTGGTATTGCAGTTCAGCTTTGCTATTATGCTTATTATATGCACTGTTATTGTTAAACGCCAGATACAATATGCACAGGAAAGAAATTCAGGGTACGATAAAAATAATCTTGTATATACTTTTAACCAGGGTGATGTAAATAAACATTATGATCTTATTAAACAAGATTTATTGAACAGTGGTGCTGTCACTGCCGTTACTAAATCGGGTAGCCCTATAACGCAGCAATGGAGCGAGGGATGGGGTTATTCATGGCAGGGCAGTACAGAAGCTGATAAGAAAATGAATTTTGTAACGCTTGCTTCAGATGCTGATTTTATAAAAACAATGGGAGCTAAGCTGATAGCAGGACGTGATATCGATGTCAATAATTATCCAACAGATACAACCGCCGTACTGCTTAACGAAACAGCCGTGAAAGCGATGCGTTTAAAAAATCCTGTTGGCCAGGTAATAAAAGATGATGATGGCATATTTGAATGGCATGTAGTAGGTGTAATAAAAGATCTTATTTTAGAATCCCCTTATGAAAAGATTAATCCAATGATGATCCAGGGACCGTTGAGATGGTTGCAGGTTATTCATTTTAAGCTCAATCCGGCGCATTCCACAGCAGCAAATCTTGGCAAAGTGGAAAAAATATTTAAAAAATATAACCCGCAATACCCGTTTGAATATTTTTTTGTAAATGAATCGTATGCTCAAAAATTTGACGAAGAACAACGCACGGGAAAACTATCCGCCTTGTTTGCAGCGCTTACTATTTTTATATCCTGTCTCGGTCTATTCGGCCTCGCAACTTACATGGCCGAAAATCGTATAAAGGAAATTGGCGTACGCAAAGTGCTGGGAGCATCAGTCGCAAATATCGCAGCGCTATTATCCAAAGATTTTCTTAAGCTCGTCATCATCTCGCTCATCATTGCATCACCAGTAGCATGGTGGGCCATGAACAGGTGGCTGCAAACTTATAGTTACCGGATAAATATAGAATGGTGGGTGTTTGCAGGAACAGGTTTATTATCCATAATAATAGCGATTGCCACGGTAAGTTTCCAGGCAATAAAAGCGGCAATAGCAAACCCGGCAAAAAGTCTAAGAACGGAGTAAAGCCTCCCCAAACTCCTCCAAAAGAGGGCCTTTAGAGGCTTCTGAATATGGATGATGTTCAATGATATAAAACTTTAAATCATTCCTCCAAAAGAGGAATAAGAAGGAGGCATTATGATTAGAAATTATTTCAAAACCGCGTGGAGAAATCTTATTAAAGATAAAATGCACGCATTGATAAATATTACCGGCCTGTCCATCGGCATGGCAGTAGCGGTAATGATAGGATTATGGATATATGATGAGGTTTCTTTTGATAAAAATTTTAAAAATTATGATCACATTGCACAGGTTATTCAAAACGTAACCAACAATGGCGAAGTGCAAACATGGCGAAGCGTTCCTTATCCGCTTGCCGACGAGCTGCGAACCAACTATGGCAGCGATTTTAAGTACATCGTGATGGCTGTTGATTGGGGTGATCATTTCTTAACCGTCGGTGATAAAAAATTAAAACAGACAGGAGGTTTTTTTGAAAAGTCAATGCCTGAAATGTTTACGCTTGACATGTTGCAGGGAAACCGCAGTGCATTAAATGATCCGTCGTCTGTTTTAATTTCTGCTTCTTCTGCAAGGGCATATTTTGGATCGGATAATGATGCAATAAATAAACTTATTAAGATTGATCAAATGCCCCCCGTAAAAGTTGCAGGTGTTTATAAAGATTTTTCGCAGAACTCAACATTCGCCAACCTGAATTTTATTGGAAGCTGGAACTTTTGGTACACCGCAAATGGCTATCTGAAAAATATGGAGGACCCTTGGCGACCCAACTTTACAACATTGTTTGTTCAGCTAAATGACAACGCTGATATAAATGCTGTAAATGCAAGAATTAGAGATGCTAAACTAAAAAAAATAAATCCGCAATTGCAGAAAAAAAAGCCTTTACTTTTTCTTGACCCAATGAAGAAGTGGCATTTATACAGTAAGTTTAAAAACGGAGTAAATGTTGGCGGCGCCATTCAATATGTTTGGATGTTTGGAATTATTGGCGTATTTGTTTTATTGCTTGCCTGTATCAATTTTATGAATTTAAGCACCGCAAAAAGTGAGAAGCGTGCAAAAGAAGTGGGCATTCGTAAAACCGTGGGTTCGTTACGCAAACAAATAACAATACAATTTTTCAGTGAATCATTATTAACGGTTGCATTTGCTTTTGCATTGGCTATTTTAATTGACCAGCTTTCGCTTTCATTATTTAACCTTATTGCCGATAAACAAATTTCGCTGCCATGGCGTAATATTTCTTTCTGGTTAATTTGCCTGGCATTCATAATTGTCACTGCATTAATTTCCGGAAGCTACCCCGCGTTTTATTTATCATCATTTAAACCGGTAAGCGCTTTGAAAGGGACATTCAAAGCCGGAAAATATGCGGCCGTTCCCCGTAAAGTGTTGGTAGTATTGCAATTTACGGTTTCGGTTACGTTAATTATAGCAACCATAATTGTTTATCAGCAAATACAATTTGCAAAGAACAGGCCTGTTGGTTATTCGCGCGAAAATCTTGTGAGCATCCCAACGATGGATTCATCTATTCATGTTCATTTTAACGCAGTGAAAGATGAATTAATGCAAACCGGAATGATAACATCCGTTGCCGAATCACAAAGTCCCCTTACAGGCGTTTATGGCAGCACGAGTGGGTTTAGCTGGCCGGGTAAAGACCCGAATCTTTCAATTGACTTTAAATTTATAAATGCTTCCGTTGACTATGGTAAAACAATTAACTGGCAAATTAAAGAGGGACGCGACTTTTCAAAAGACTTTATAACAGATACTTCCGCCGTTATTTTGAATGAAACGGCCGCTCACTACATGCAATTAAAACATCCTGCAGGTACCAAGGTTACCTGGTTTGATCAGCCACTTACGATAATCGGCGTAATAAATGATATGGTGATGGAATCTCCTTACCTTGAACCGGCTCCAACTATTTATACATTAGCAACAGGCCGGGGAAATTTTTTGCTTGTTAAATTAAGTCACACCGCCAGTGCCAAAAATGCAATAAGCGCAATCAGGACAATTTTTAAAAAATATGATACAGGTGATCCGTTCGAATATCATTTTACGGATGAAGAATATGCCAAAAAATTTGATAACGAAGAACGCATTGGTAAACTCGCTAACATATTTGCAATATTGGCTATTATTATTTCCTGTTTGGGTTTATTTGGATTAACATCTTTTGTTGCCGAACAGCGCAAAAAAGAAATTGGTGTAAGAAAAGTTTTAGGCGCTTCAGTATTTAACTTATGGAATCTCTTGTCGAAAGATTTTGTAAAACTCGTAGCTATATCCTTTTTAATTGCTATGCCGCTCTCTTATTATTTTATGCATAACTGGCTACAGAATTATAGTTATCGCACAACATTGTCATGGTGGATTTTTGTTGCTGCGGGTGTTGGGGCATTGTTAATTACATTAGTAACAGTAAGCTTTCAATCAATAAAAGCGGCAATGGCAAGCCCGGTGAAGAGTTTGAGAACGGAATAAGTACTATCAGGTAACGTAAACCATTATACGCTAAAATAAAATATATGTTTAAAAATTATTTTAAAACCGCCTGGCGAAATCTTTGGAAGAATAAAATCTATTCTGCCATCAATATAACAGGACTTGCTGTTGGCATAGCAGCCTGCATCATCATCCTGCTATTTGTTTCTTACGAAAGGAGCTTTGACAATTTTAATAAGAAAAATATTTACCGCCTGAACGAAGTGCAAAAGTTTGAAGGTATGGTAGCCGCTCAGAAGGTTGCCTTGAGCATGTTTCCCATGGCACCTACGCTCAAAGCGGACTTCGCTCAAATAGTCAATTACACCCGGATCAGTGCATCTGACAATACTCCCTTATTCCATGGCGATAAAAAAGTCTTTATTAAAAGAATATGCTTTGTTGATTCCACCTTCCTTAACATGTTCGATTTTAAATTGCTAAGTGGCGACAGGAAATCTGTTTTGAATAGTAAAAATAGTATTGTGTTGACAAAGGCAACGGCAGAAATGTTTTTTGGAAAAGAAGATCCTGTTGGTAAAGTGCTGGTGAATTATGACCATGATACAACCACACTTTTGGTAACCGGCGTACTAGATAATGTTCCTCAAAATTCTCAACTGCAATTTGATGCAATCATACCATTTAGTACAATTGCCAGTCCTGACTGGATGAATAACTGGGGTAGCAATTGGCTGAATACCTACCTGGAACTTGCTCCCGGTACCAATATCGCATCGCTGGAAAAAAAGTTCCCGGATTATCTTAAAAGACACATGCAAGATGATAACTGGAAGCGCTATGAATTGTTCCTGCTGCCGCTGAAAAAAGTGCATGGAGGTGCAACGGATATCGGGCTTGACAGATTTAACTACCAGCAATTCGATGAGAGTTATACCAATCTTTTCTTTATTATCGCCCTGATAGTTTTATTAATTGCCTGCATCAATTTCATGAACTTGTCTACAGCCCGCTCTGCCGAAAGGGCTAGGGAAGTGGGCGTTAGAAAATCAATAGGCGCTTACCGATGGCAATTAGCTTTACAGTTTATCAGTGAATCGATTGTTCTTTCATTTATTGCGATGATGATTGCTGCTATACTCGTAATTATTTTTTTACCGGCGGTGAATCATTTAAGTCAGCGTGAACTCTCCTTCTCATTATTCAGTAATTGGAAACTTTTACTTTCTCTTATCCTTGGTGCCGTATTTCTCGGCATTGTTACAGGCATATATCCTGCTATTTATTTGTCATCGTTTAGCCCGGTAAAAGTGTTGAAAGGTTCTGTTCAAACAGGCAGAAATAAAAGCATGTTACGAAATGTGTTGGTGGTGGGCCAGTTTGCATGTGCAATTTTTCTTATGATTGCCACAACGTTTGCCATTAAGCAACTATACTATATGAAGAACCGGCCCACCGGTTTTGATCACGAACAGGTTGTGAATGTGAAGTTGCAGAATGGTACTTCGAAGAAGTATGAAATTCTTAAAAAAGATCTGATGCAGAACACTTTGGTAAAAGGTGTTACAGCATCACAAGATATCCTGGGCAGTCACCTCGACCAATCGGGTATACAATTTAAAGGCAATGGTCCTTTGCGCCGCCTTAGCACTACCCGTTTGATCGTTGATCCCGATTACCTCAATCTTTATAAAATACCGTTAGTAGCAGGAAAGAATTTTTCATCGGAAGCAGCCGCTAACGGTAAGGAATACATTATTAATGAAACGCTGGCACAAGAATTATTAAAAGAAGATTCATCGAAAGCCGGTATAACCTCATTATTGGATAAACAATTTGGTTTTGATTCGCTGGGACGAATAGTGGGCATCGCAAGAGATTTCAATTTTAATTCATTGCACAATAAAATTGAAACGATGTTCATGTTTAACCAGAAGGATTGGGGGTACGGTGATATGTCTGTAAAAATAAATGGTGACAGGCAACAAGATGCTGTTGCATTTATCGAATCGGTGTGGAAGAAAGATTGTGCTGATACACCTCTCGATTACCAGTTTCTCGATGATCATTTCAATGAGCTCTATCGCTCCGATTCGCAAATAAGTACCATTGTTGGAACACTGGCTATACTGGCTATTATCATTTCCTGTTTGGGCTTGTTCGGGCTGGCGTCATATGCCGCTGAACGAAGAACAAAAGAAGTAGGCATCAGGAAAGTAATGGGCGCATCGTTGCAAAATCTTGTGCTGATGCTTTCAAAAGACTTTTTGAAATATGTATTAATAGCTGCACTCATCGCGTTGCCCCTTTCATGGTTCAGCGTTCATAAATGGTTGCAGGATTACGCCTATAGGATCGATATAAGCTGGTGGATATTTCTGGCAGCAGTTTTAATAGCGATGCTGATTGCATTTGTTACGATAAGCTTCCAGGCAATAAAAGCTGCGGTGGCGAACCCGGTGAAGAGCTTGAGAACGGAATAGTTCAAGTTGAAAATTTGATGATCTGGAAATTTAAAAGGAAAATATACACCATAAATTAGAAGTCATAAATCAATTTTATGTTGAAAAATTATTTCAAAATCGCATGGAGGAACCTGGTGCGTAATCCACGCATCTCGTTTATAAATATTGGAGGTCTTGCGATAGGTGTTGCATGCGCAATCATGTTGTACTTGTATGTGCACAGTGAGTTTGGGTATGATAATTATTATGCAAATGCCAATCGCATTTACAGGTTATATACTTATATCAATTTAAATGGCGCAGCGTCTAATAGCGCTAAAAGCAGTCCGGCGGCAGCGCTGGTGCTGAGAACACAGTTGCCCGAAGTTGAAGCAGCCACCTCAATAGGCTATGAGGGATCTTACAATATGCGCTACAAAGACAAAACTTTTCGCGAACATAGTGTATACACAGCAGACTCTAATTACTTCAAGGTATTTAATCATCAACTACTAAAAGGCAATGCCGCTACTGCATTATCAATGCCACAGCATCTGGTGATCACGGAATCTACCGCAAAAAAATATTTTGGTGATGAAGATCCTGTTGGTAAGCAAATAATGGTCGATGATACTGCATCATTTATTGTATCAGCAGTAATGAAGGATTTCCCTGAAAATTCTCATTTTAATGCTGATATGTTTCTTTCTATGAGTACAATTCATGGAAGAGATGATGCGAACTGGCTTGCATTATTCTATTCCAATTTTGTATTGCTAAAAAAAGGCGCTGATGCGAAGGCAGTTGAACAAAAACTGAAACCTATCGTTGATAAAGACGCGGGCCCGCAGATTGAAAAACTTCTCAATGGACATCACGACAATTTGAGTGCAAGCGGAAATGCTTTTGAAATAAAGTTACAACCATTAACAAGCATTCACCTTTATTCAAAAGAAAATTACGGTATTGATCCTAATACTGAATGGGCTCAGTCACGCATAGGCAATATTTTGTATCTACGCATCTTTATTGCAACGGCTTTGTTTGTATTGCTAATAGCCGTTTTCAATTTTATGAATATTGCAACTGCAAGAAGCGAAAAACGTGCAAAAGAAACAGGTATTCGCAAAACACTGGGATCAAGCAGGTGGCAATTGATGATACAATATTTTGCAGAAGCAATTTTAACCACCGCCATTGCTGTAGTTGTTGCTGTTATTATAGTAGAAATAACATTGCCGTGGTTTAATCAGCTTACAGGTAAAACAATAGAACTTAAGTTTTTCGAGGGTCCTTATACAATTGTGTTGCTGCTTATGTTCACTTTTATTGTTGGGATACTTGCAGGGAGTTATCCCGCAATTTTTCTTTCTGCTTTTCAACCTGTAGAAACCTTAAAAGGATTAAAACGAAAAAGTAAGGCATCGCTTCGCAGTATACTTGTAGTAAGCCAGTTTGCTATAAGCATTGCCCTCATCATTGGAATGATGGCGATAAGAAGCCAGCTCAATTTTATGCAGCATAAAGACCTTGGTATTAAATCACAGCAATTAATTACTATCACCAACGGCACTTCCCTCGGTAATAAACTGCAGGCATTCAGGCAGGAGTTGATGAAGAATCCGGCAATTACCTCTGTTACCAACTCATCACTCATATTTGCAGCGGGTGTTCCGGAATCTGCTTACACTTATGAAAATCAAACGAACGCTAATCCTGTTTATACTGCTTTTCTTGATGTAGATGAATATTTTGTTCCAACATTAGGGATACAGATGAAAGAAGGCCGCTTTTTTGATGCATCAATGCCCACAGACAGCAGCGCTGCAGTTATTAACGAAACGGCAGCTAAAGATTTTGCACCAAATGTAAAATCCATAATTGGTCATCGCATTACCATGACTTCCAGCAATTCCGTGCCTAAAGTTTATCGCATTATTGGTGTAACAAAAGATTTCAATTTTGAATCACTTCACCAGCTTGTAAAGCCACTCGTGTTGCAGCTGAGCAAAGTTCAGCAGGCAGCTACCTATATTACCATTAAATACAATGGAAAAAATAATGCAAATGATGTTCGTACCTATATTGAAAGCACATGGAATCGCATGCATTCATTTGAAAAAAGCAACCTTAATTTTCTTACTGAAACTATTGATAATTTAAACAGCAACGAAAAAAAGGTGAGTGCACTTTCAACCTTATTATCAGCACTGAGTGTGTTGATAGCCTGCCTTGGACTTTTAGGTCTTGCAATGTTTGTTGCAGAACAACGCAAAAAAGAAATTGGCATTAGAAAAGTATTGGGTGCAAGTGTTGCAGATGTAGCTGCAATCATTTCGCGACAATTTGTTTTCTGGATATTGATTGCTAACCTGGTTGCATGGCCTGTTGCTTATATAGTGTTGTACCAGTGGCTTCAAAACTTTGCATATCATATAAGTCCTGAATGGTGGATGTTTGTTGGTGCTGGCTTGATAACACTTTTAATTGCATTGATAACGATAGGTGTTCAGTCTGTAAAAGCTGCCCTGGCAAACCCGGTGACAAGTTTGAGAACGGAATGATTTATTACCAAACAGCAAATAGCTTTTGGCTTAAAACGAAAATATATGTTTAAAAACTATTTCAAAACTGCTTTCAGAAATCTGCTGAAAAACAAGTTTTATACTTTGATCAATATCGTTGGGCTGGCTGCGGGCCTTGCCACCTGCCTGCTTATTTTTTTGTATGTAGTTGATGAATTAAGCTACGATAAATACAATGCCAATGCAGGCAGAATTTACCGTGTAAACAACGAGATAAAATTTAATGGCAATTATTTAGACCTTGCACAGGCGCCTGCAGTGATGGGCCCGACGATGCTGCGTGAAATGCCGCAGGTGCAACAGTATGTCCGCATGAACTGGCACGGAAGCTTTCTTGTAAAAAAGGGAGATGAAAACATACAGGAACCAAGGGTAGCTTATGCTGATTCAACTTTGTTTGATGTGTTTACGCTGCCTGTAATTGCCGGCAATGCTACAACTGCCTTGAAAGATTATCATTCTTTGGTGATTACTGAAACAATCGCCAGGAAATATTTCAACAGCACAGATGTGGTTGGCAAAACCATGCTGATGAATGATACTTCAAATTATAAGATTACCGCTGTTATAAAAGACATTCCGAAGCAATCACATTTTCATTTTGACTTTTTTGTGCCGATGGTGGAAAACGGCGGTAGTAACGAAGAAAACTGGTTGAGTGAAAACTACACCACATATATTCTTTTAAAGAAAAACGCAGATGTAAGGCAGTTGGAAGGGCAATTGAATTCTTTTATGGATAAGCATGTTGGTCCGCAATTGCAAAGCGTAGTGAACATAAGCTTAAACGATTTTAAGAAGGGAGGCGGTTATGTACGTGCAAGTCTTACCCCTTTAACAGCCATTCATTTGCATTCAAACAAACAGGGAGAGTTTGAAGGCAACGGTAATGCCGAATATGTTTATATTTTTTCGGGCATTGCATTGATGATTTTATTAATCGCGTGCGTAAACTTTATGAATCTTTCCACGGCACGTTCTTCTAATCGTGCAAAGGAAGTGGGTGTAAGAAAAGTGTTGGGCTCACTCAGGGCAAATCTTATTCAACAGTTTTTAACCGAATCTTTTTTAATCAGCTTTGTTGCACTGTTAGTAGCCATTTTAATGGCATGGTTGTTACTTCCTTATTTTAACCAGCTTGCGGGAAAGGAAATTAATGCGGCTGCTTTGTTACAGCCAAACATGGTATTGTCGTTAATTGTGCTTATGCTGATTGTTGGTTTGCTAGCAGGCAGCTATCCTGCATTCTTCTTATCATCTTTTCAACCTATCGATGTGCTTAAAGGTAAGCTGGCTAAGGGTTTCAAAAGGTCATGGCTGCGCAACTCGCTGGTGGTATTTCAATTTGTAATTTCCATCGTACTTATTTTCGGAACGGTCGTTATTTATAACCAGCTTAATTATATTCATAATAAAGATATTGGCTTTAACCGCAACCAGGTTGTTATTATAAATCATGCCAACACATTAGGCAGCCAGGCACAAGCGTTTAAAAATGAGTTGTCGCAGATAAGGGGAGTGCAAAGTGCAACCTTGAGTGGTTATCTTCCTGTTAATTACGGTAGAAACAGCAGTACTTACTTCACTTCACCAACGCTTGATCCAACGACGGGGATAAACGTGCAAGCCTGGACAGTTGATGAAAATTACATTCCAACACTTGGCTTAAAAATAGCAGAGGGAAGAAATTTTTCACAGCAATTTCTTACGGATTCAACAGGCATCATCATAAACGAAGCCGCTGCAAAGTTTCTGGCTACAAAGAATTTATTGAATAAAAAATTCTACACACTAAGAGATATTCAATCAAAGCAAATGATTGACTACCATATCATAGGTATCGTAAAAAATTTCAACTTCAGTTCGTTACGTGATGTGGTTACACCACTCGCCTTATTCCTTGGAAAAGATAATGGAAACATTTCTGTCCGTATCAACTCAACTGATATTCCCAACACAGTTGCACAAATAAAAAGTAAGTGGAAAGCAATTGCTCCGTCTCATCCATTTGATTATTCGTTTATGGATGATGACTTTAATAAATTATATACCACTGAGCAACGCACCGCCAATGTTTTTATAACGTTTGCGGTGCTTGCCATTTTAATTGCCTGCCTGGGTTTGTTTGGGCTCGTGACTTATGCTGCTGAACAACGCATAAGGGAAATAGGCATAAGAAAAGTGTTAGGCGCTTCCGTAAGCAATATTGCAGCTATGTTATCGACCGATTTCTTGAAACTGGTTATTATTTCTGCTGTAATTGCATTTCCCCTTGCCTGGTGGGCAATGAATAAATGGTTACAAGGTTTTGCATACCGGGTTACTATCAGTTGGTGGGTATTTGCTATAGCAGGTATTCTTGCTTTATTGATTGCGTTGATAACCGTTAGTTTCCAGGCAATAAAAGCAGCAGTGGCAAACCCGGTAAAGAGTTTGAGAACGGAATAAAAATTCAGCTGGTAGCTAATGGCCAACACCTGCCTGCAGGCAGGGCTATTAGTTCAAAACAAATTTTATGTTTAAAAATTATTTCAAAACCGCATTCAGAAATCTTGCACGCAACAAGATTTATTCTTTCATCAACATTGCAGGGTTAAGCCTTGGTTTGGCTTGCGCCATGTTGATTATGTTGTATGTAAAAGATGAGGTGAGCTTTGACAGGTTTCATAAAAATGTAAACAACATTTACCGCATTGTATCGCAGCGAAAAGAAAATAAAATGCCCGCCACCGGTCTTTTGCAGGGACCACGGTTTACCCAAAATGTTCCTGGCATAAAATCTTTTGTGCGTGTAGATAACCGCAATGAAGATATAAAGACCGGGGCGGCTATTCAATCGCAAAGTGTGTTGCATGTCGATTCGAATTTCTTTTCAGTATTTACTTTTCCGTTGCTGAGCGGCAATCCCGGAACTTGTTTAGCAGAACCTCATTCAATTGTGCTGAGTGAAGATGCAGCGAAGAAACAATTCGGCACAACGGATGCTGTGGGTAAAATAATGATGATAAAAGAAGACAGCACATTTGTTCCTTATAAAGTAACGGCTGTTGCAAAACGTTGCCCTCAAAATTCTTCTATAAGGTTTGATGTGCTCCTGCCTTTTAAAGAATCTGACGCAGATGCAAAGGACACACACAACTGGTTCAATTCTTTCTTAAACACATTTGTAGTGTTGAATAGTAAAGCCAACCTGAAAACGGTAGAAAACCAAATGCAACGTTTTTATATCGCAGATGCGAAACAGACCTTTTATGAAATGTTGAAAAATGATGGAGGGAAGCCTGATGAAATTCTTATGGGCACCTATTTTTTGCAACCGTACCTTGATATGCACCTGGATCCTGATTTGCCTGCTACCACCAGTGCAAATAATTCAAGTAACCCAATGTATTCCTATATCCTTTCCGGCATCGCACTATTTGTGCTATTGATTGCGTGTATCAATTTTGTGAATCTTACTATTGCACGTTCCGTTAGAAGAGCCAAAGAAGTTGGTATTCGTAAAGTGATTGGCGGCGAAAGAAAGCAACTCATCATGCAGTTTCTCGGCGAATCATTTATTTTATGCACTATTGCGTTTGGGTTTGCCATCATGTTAGCTCAGTTGTTGTTGCCTTTATTTAATAATCTTGCCAATAAAGCTTTATCAATTTCATATTTGTTTGATGCAAAATTGATTGCAGGTTATATCATTTTGTACCTCATTACAACATTGCTTGCCGGCTTTTATCCTGCGTTGGTTTTGTCGGGCTACAATCCTGTGCAAACTTTATATGGCCGTTTCCAGGTAGCAGGAAAAAATTACCTGCAAAAATCGTTAGTGGTATTGCAGTTCACACTTGCATCGTTTTTAATTATTGCCACATTTATTATTTATGCCCAGTTTAATTTCTTAACCAAAACAAATTTGGGATACGATGATAATAACCTTGTTGTCGTAAACAAAAGCAATCTCACGCATGCCGATGTTGCTGTTTTTAAAAATGAATTGCTACAGAATCCAAACATAGTTGGCGTTAGTGTAAAGAATGCCGGTGAATGGGGCACGGGTACAAAAAATCCGGTTGGGTCTACTATATATTTTACCAATGAAATTGTTGATGAAAATTATTTACCTCTATTGAAAATCCCATTGGTAGCCGGAAGAAATTTTTCAACGGCATTTCCTGCTGATTCTTTACAATCTGTTATCGTGAATGAAAGTTTTGTAAAAAAGGCAAACTGGAAAAATCCGGTTGGAGAAACCATAAACATGTTGGGAAGCAGCAATCAAACATATCATGTAATTGGTGTGGTAAAAGATTATCATTTTGCATCATTAACCAAAAAAATAACACCGCAATTATTTACCATGAACGGCTCGTATGGAACTTATTATATCAAAATAAAACCCAACACCGCCACTGCAAGTTTACAATGGATACAAAAAATATTTCAGCAGTTTTATCCCATGAGTTCTTATGCTTATATATTTAAAAATGATGAAAACAGGATGCAGTATGCTGATGTTGACAAGTGGAAACAGGTTATTTTATTCGGCGCTATACTAACCATTTTTATTTCCTGCATTGGTTTGTTTGGTTTATCCGTTTTATCGGCTGAAAAAAGAACAAAAGAAATTGGCATACGCAAAATACTCGGGGCATCGGTGCGACAAATCATTACCACACTGTCAATTGACTTTATGAAACTGGTTGTATTGGCATTGATAATTGCAACACCATTAGTTTATATGGCTGCAAATAAATGGTTACAGAACTATCCATATCGCATTGAGATAAACCTTTGGATGTTTTTAGGAGCCACTTTAATGGTTGTTTTTGTAGCCCTGGTTACTATCAGCTTCCAGGCAATCAAAGCAGCTGTGGCAAACCCAGTTAAGAGTTTGAGAACGGAATAGCCTCCTTAATCGCTCCAGGGGCTACTAAGGGGCTTCGACTAAATTTCCAGGGCGAATAAATACGCCCCGGCGAGAGTTTACATTTCAGAGACCGAACCTCTTGATCGCAATCGGTGTAACCCGGACGCATAAACGAAGTTCGGGTAATAAAAGTCACGCTTCCAATTCGTATAACATTTGCTGCGCAGTTGCTTTATGAATTTGCAGATAGGGTTTCTGCGATTCAAGTGCTACCAATGTTCTGCTTACATTCCTCTGTATAATTTCGTTATTGCTTTTGTATTATTTGTACGAAACAAATACACAATTAATATTAAGAGAAAAATTGCGTTTTTCATATAATAGCAATGCTAAGTTTCCTTTATTATGTTTGCGGGCTATTGATACTATTGCTTCATCTTAACTGTCCTAAGCAAATGCGAGAACGTTAGTGAGCCCATCTTCCATTGGCCGTTTTCTTTGATGTATACTTCGGTAACCATAAATGGGTTAGTCACTTCATGTCCGCCAACTACTGCCACGAGGTCGATATCATTCAACAAAATCGCGGTGTTATCAATGACGTTCACTATAACCGCGTACACTTCGGCTTGCTTATACCAGATACCACCACTTTTAATAGTAGCCAATTCCTGTGTTTTACCCCAGGTTCCTCCCATGTGAATAAACATAGCTTTATCATCAAACAGTATATTTAAAGAATCTACATTTTTGTCTGCCATCCAATCCCATTTTTGTTTTGAAAGATTGATGATTTCCTGTTGTTCAGGTGTGTTATTGGTGGAAGTTTTAATTGTTTCCGTTGGCGGCTGCTGTGCGAAGGACGATTGCGCACCCATTATTAATAGAAACAGTCCGAGAATTGTTGTTTTCATTTGTTATGTATTTATAAGTGAAAATTTTATTTTGAGAACAAGGTAATTCCGTTACAATCCCGTTGACTTTTCCATTGCCTCAGTATATCTTGTTCCCATTATTTTAATATTAGCAGAAGCTGTTTCAATTTGCTGAAGTTCCTTTTGTGTTAATTCAATGGAAGCTGCGCCAATGTTTTCCTGTAAGCGAAGTAATTTTGTTGTTCCGGGAATAGGAACAATCCATGGCTTTTGAGCGAGCACCCATGCCAAAGCAATTTGTGCAGGTGTTGCATTTTTTGTTGTCGCAAATTCCTGAATTAAATCCAGCAATTCCTGGTTTGCTTTACGTGCTTCCTCTGTGTAGCGGGGAAGAATGCTGCGAATATCACCTTCCTGGAATTTAGTATGCTCATCTATCTTTCCTGCAAGAAAACCTTTGCCTAATGGACTAAACGCAACCAAACCTATTCCTAACTCTTCAATGGTTGGAATGATTTCTTTTTCATGCTGACGAGTCCATAAAGAATATTCGCTTTGCAATGCGGATACAGGTTGCACAGCATGCGCTTTGCGAATTGTTTCTGTACCTGCTTCAGACAAGCCAAAATATTTTGCTTTGCCTTCTTTAATTAAATCTTTCACTGTACCTGCAACATCTTCAATCGGTACATTCGGGTCAACACGATGCTGATATAACAAATCAATTACATCAACCTTTAATCTTTTAAGTGAACCTTCAACGGTTTTTCTTATCTGGTCAGGATGGCTGTTTACACCAATCATTTTTCCATCCCGGATATTAAAACCAAATTTTGTAGCGATGACAACTTTATCCCGAAGCGGTGCCAATGCTTCGCCTACAATTTCTTCGTTGGTGTAAGGACCATACACTTCAGCAGTATCAAAAAAATTCACACCAAATTCAACTGCTTTTTGTAAGAGATTGATAGCATCTTTTTTTTCCGGAAATGGATAATAAGAAAAGCTTATTCCCATACAGCCTAAACCGATTGCTGAAACTTCGAGACCCTGGTTTCCTAACTTTCTTTTTTGCATGATTATATTTTTAATTTTTTGAGATTTACTATTGATTTATTATTTTATTTTCATACCAGGTACAAGGGGATCGGTCGCAATCAGCTCAAGAGACTTAACCATATTCTTAGTGCCTGTCTTGTATTTTATGAAATGAGTTGTTTGTAAATGTGCGTTGTATGCCGCGGTATCTGCATAAATTTCTAAAATCGTAATGCGGGTAGGCCGGTCTTTTTCAGACACTGCATATAAGGTTAGAACCCCTGGTTCCACACGCACAGAAGTTTCAATTTCCTCTTTTAGCATGGCTTTATAATTTTCGAGTTGAACTGAATCAATAACGAGCTTTGCCAGCCGCACCATTTGATTTTTCCCCTGTGCATAGGTGTTGCTGCAGAACGCAAATGTTATTATACTTATCGTAAAAACAAGGCGTAAAGAGACCCGTTGAATCTTCATCTTTTTTTATTTAAAGATTTTATAGTTAACTATCCAGTTTTCTTTCTCCCAGCCATTTTACCATTGCAGGGTCGCGATGATCGAAGAAGTAACTTTTATTCGTATCTAATGTTTTAATGGCTTCCATATCTTCTGCGCTTAACTCAAAATCGAGGCTGTTGAAATTCTGCTCTATTCTTTCTTTGCGAACTGATTTTGGAATGGCAATTATACCTCTTTGTGTAAGCCAGCGAATGACTACCTGTGCAATGGTTTTATTATATTTTTTCCCGATTGATGCAAGCAGGTCATTATGAAACAAATTGTTCTTTCCTTCGGCAAATGGTCCCCACGATTCTATCTGTACATTATTTGCTTCCAGGAATTTTTGCGTTTCAATTTGTTGGTGAAATGGGTGCGTTTCAATTTGGTTTACGGCCGGAACAATTTCGTTGTGAACGATTAAGTCAATCAACCTGTCAGGATAAAAATTGCTTACGCCGATTGCTCTCACCCTTCCTTCTTTGTACAAGTCCTGCATGGCTCTCCATTCTCCATACACATCGCCAAAGGGTTGATGAACGAGATATAAATCGAGGTAATCTAATTGCAATTTTTTTAAAGAATTTTCAAAAGCCTTCTTCGTTTCTTCGTAACCGTTAGACTGTATCCAGAGTTTGGTTGTGATAAATAAATCTTCTCTTGGTACACCACTCTTTTTTAGAGCCCTGCCCACCGCTTCTTCGTTTCCATAAGATTGAGCGGTATCAATCAAACGATAACCTGTTGCAATAGCATCAACCACACTTCTTTCACATTCATCTAAATCTTTTACCTGGAAAACGCCAAATCCCAGGATGGGCATTTCAACTCCGTTATTCAATTTTGCGTTTTGCATGATTCATTTCTTTTCTGGTACAAAGGTCACCCGAATTATCCCACCGTAATGTATATGGATTACGGATTTATCTACCAAAATTGCTGATTGGTGATTGCGCATTAATGAGGCGATGGATAATATAGTAATTTTGAAATTGATAAAAAAAACGGTTATGGATAACATGCGAAGATTTGAAACGATCGGTGATTACAACACATTCAACAATAATGAAACACTGCATCCGCTGGTGGGTGTTGTTGACTTATCAAAAGCAAGTCCGCGACAGGGTTCCCGTATGTATTTCGGCTTTTATACTATTTTTTTAAAAGACGTTAAGTGCGGTGATTTAATGTATGGCAGGCATACTTACGATTACCAGGAAGGTACCTTGGTTTTTCTTGCACCCGGACAAGTGGCAGGCATAAGCAGCAATGGAGAAACTTATCAACCAAAAGGATATGCGTTGGTCTTTCATCCTGATTTAATACATGGCACAGCGCTTGGAAAGCATATGCGGGATTACACATTCTTCAGTTACCAATTTCATGAAGCGCTTCACTTATCGGAGCGTGAAAGGAAGATAGTTTTAGATTGTTTTTCGAAAATTGAATATGAATTAGAACATGCCATTGATAAGCACAGTAAAAAGCTGATTGTATCTAACATCGAATTGTTTCTAAACTACTGCACCCGTTTTTACGATCGCCAGTTTATTACGCGGGATAACATACACAAAGGGATTTTAGAAAGGTTTGAGCATTTGCTGAATGGATACTTTGAAACCGACAAGCCACAGACTATTGGTTTGCCTGCTGTCGCGTGGTGTGCCGGTGAACTGAATTTATCGGCAGGTTATTTTGGAGACCTGGTAAAAAAGGAAACAGGAAAGACAGCGCAGGAATATATACAGTCAAAGCTGATTGATGTGGCGAAAGAAAAGATATTTGATCAAAGCAAATCTGTTAGTGAAATTGCTTATGAATTAGGATTTAAATATCCGCAGCACTTTACGCGGCTGTTTAAACAAAGAGTCGGGCAATCGCCAAATGAATACAGGATGCTGAATTAAAGAACCATTGTCTTGCTATTTGTGTTGACCCATCACCACAGAATAGGCCGGCTATCAACTAACGGCTAAGATTACACGAGTACAAAGTAAAAAATCCCGGTTAGGCAGAAAGTAACTTTTAATTCAGAAACATCTTATATTTATCGCATTGTGAAACTGTTCATTTATGCATAAGATTAAATATATCCGGGTGAAAAGAACGTTTTTGCCAATTGCCTTTTTTTGTATTGCCTTTAGCAGCTTTGGCCAGCATGAGCAGGCGGAACGACGCATTGATAGTGTAATGCAGCAGTACGATATGCCGGGCCTTGCCGTGGCAGTTGTAAAAAAAGGAGCGATCATGTATGCCCATTCCTTTGGTGTAAAAAACAAGGAAACGGGCGCAGCACTTACTAACGATGATATTTTTCGCATAGCCTCCATATCAAAATCCTTTTCGGCTACATCCATCATGCAACTGGTGCAGGCAAAAAAAATGTCGCTGGATGATGATGTAAGTAACCTCATTGGTTTTGCGGTGCGTAACCCAAAGTTTCCGGACCGTGTGATAACCGTTAGGATGATCTTATCGCACACATCAAGTATTAATGATTCGCAGGGGTATTTTACATTGGATGTAATTAACCCTGCTAAGAATCCCGATGCTGCAAAGTGCTATAACGATTATGCACCCGGGCAGGGTTATCAATATTGTAATTTGAATTTTAACCTCGCTGGCACCATAGTAGAAAGAGTGTCAGGTCAGCGATTTGACCAATACATAAAAGCGCATATCCTTGATCCGTTAGGTTTGTACGGCGGCTTTAATGTGGGCGCTCTTGATTCAACCCGGTTTGTAACGCTGTATGAATATGATTCAGCAACCAACAAACTAACTGCTGACCCCGAAGCTTACAACCCAAGGACGGAGCAGATCAGCAATTATGTAATGGGATACAGCACCCCGGTATTTTCGCCTGCCGGTGGTATGAAGATATCTGCTACGGACCTTGCCAAATATATGACCGTGCATATGTATAAAGGCAGGTATAAAGGCACCAGGATTATTTCGAAGAAAAGCGCCGTGACGATACAAACGCCTGTTTCGCACGATTACGGTCTTGCTATAGAAACCACAAGTAAGCTGATACCCGGCGTAACCCTGAAGGGCCATACAGGCAGCGCCTATGGATTATTCAGCATGATGTTTTTTCAGCCACGTCAAAAGTTTGGAATCGTTGCTATTACCAACGGCTGCAATGTTATTAGCTATCCTGATTTTAACCCTGCGCTTAAGGCTGTTGTGAATATATTGTATGAAGAAATGATAGAGTAGGGGTATGTAACGGTTATGATTGTACGAAAATTTAAGTGGAAATACTATATACCCGGCCCGATAGTGGTTAAACCTCAAACTTGTGTTGGTGAAGGGGACCTTCATCACTGTTTTCCTTCTTAACTTTATATTTTAAAATTCTTATAACATGGGTAAATTTCATACCAGCATCACCACTGCTCATGCTGCATTTATCGCGAAGCAGCATATATTCTTTGTGGCTACAGCACCTTTAAGTGCCGAAGGAAGAGTTAATCTATCCCCGAAAGGACTGGATTGTTTCAAGACCTTGTCTGAAAATAAAGTGGCTTATATGGATCTCATCAGCAGCGGCAATGAAACCTCGGCGCATACGATGGAGAATGGGCGCATTACATTTATGTTTTGTTCATTTGAAGGATCCCCCAATATTTTGCGCCTTTATGGAAAAGGTTTTGCCGTATTGCCGGGCACAAAAAACTGGGACGTGTATGCTCCGCATTTCAAAATATATCCAAGCACCCGGCAGATCATCGTTGCTGATATTGACCTGGTTCAAACTTCCTGTGGCTTCGGGGTTCCCTTATTCAAGTATGAGGGTGAACGCGATTTTCATTTTGAATGGGCAGAACAAAAAGGAACAGACGGTCTCCGGGATTATATGATGGAAAAAAATTGTAAAAGTCTTGACGGGTTGCCCACAGATTTGGGAGTGTCAAAATAAGCAGCCGTGTCCTGTTACAAAATTTAGCCGAACAGGTATAACACATAGCGTGGTGCAAAATCTGCACGAATTAATCTTTTGTGCTTTTTAATGCCCAATTAATAAGCGCAGGCTGAAAAAATAATCTTGCCAAACGTTTGTTATCTGTATTTAAACCAAAAGCATCGCGGCCATGTACATATTGTGCAATATTGCCCGGAAAAACGGCAGTAAAAAAGCCGCGGCAATTCTTCCGGTTGTTTTCTTTTTTTTACCACCGATTACCAGCGCTGCACCCAGCGCAATTTTATTGTTCGCGCACATAGCCCCAAGCTACCTATAGATTGCTTAAATAGTTGGGGAGCGCTGCACTGATATTAATCAACTCTTCCGAAACTCTGGCCGCTGCTTTTAAAGCCAGGATATTTATTCCTTTATTTGCTTCGCACTTGCCACAATATACTTTTTGATATTCTCCAGGTCCGTTGCAGATAAGCGACTACCAAAGTTGGGCATACCCAAAGGTTCGAACCTTCCCTTTAAAACTATTTCATTGATGATGTCAAATTTTGCTTTGGTCATAAGACCAAGGTCAGGCAGTGCGCCATAATCTTTATCGATTGTTCCATGGCAGGACATACAATACTGCAAATAAATTTCTCCTCCTCTTTTTATGTCTGCTTCTGTGCCGGGGTAATCTATATGAAGGGGAACCGGTTTTTCCGCAACAATCAATTCAGGCATTTTTTCTTTACCATCAATACAGAACGTATAGATATGCGCCGGAAAAATATCCGGGGTGGCTTTTTCATTCATTGCTCCGCCGGAACCACCCCAACCTACCTGGAAGCTTATGTATTGTACGCCATCCACGCTGTAGGTAATAGGCGGAGCGGTTACGCCTGTTCCTACATTCACTTTCCATAACAGTTTGCCATTATCTCCATCCAGTGCGGTAAGATTTCCGTCTGCTGTTCCCTGGAATACCAACCCTGATGCGGTTGTTACTACACCACCATTCCAGTGGGCTACCTGTTTAACCCGCCATACTTCCTGTTGTTTAACTGGGTCCCATGCCAATAAAAAACCTTGCGGACCTCCTTTGGGTGCATTAGCATCTTTTTTGAAAGGGAGCGCATTATTTATATCACTTGCTAAATTCCAACCCGTACCTGATCCGAAATCCTTTACCTGGTTAAACTTCCAGCCTGAATCATATCCGTATGTGAACGATGTTACGCGACCGGGTATGTACATGAGTTTATTCTTTCGGTTGAAAGCCATTGGTTGCCAGTTATGGCCGCCATCAAAATCAGGGTAGAGTTCCATATTGACATTCTTTAACCTGGCAACTTCGCTTTCTATAGGCCTTCCTTCCGGCGTCATGCCAACTGCCCAGTTCATATAAGTGAATGGTTTGGCAGAAATGAATTTTCCATTCGTACGATCGATCACATAAAAGAATCCGTTCTTTGGCGCCTGCATAATTACTTTGCGTATTTCTCCTTCAATGGTAAGATCGGCAAGCACTAACGGTTGCGTAGCCGTGAAGTCCCAACTCTCACCCGGTGTTGTCTGGTAATGCCATACATATTCTCCATTATCAGGATTGATGGCAACGATAGAAGAAAGAAAAAGGTTATCTCCGCCCCCCGGACTTCTGTGATAGCGATTCCACGGTGAACCGTTTCCGGTACCCACATACAGTAAATTCAATTCGGGATCAAAAGCCATCGCATCCCAACAGGTTCCGCCTCCGCCATATTTCCACCATTCGCCGGTCCATGTTTTAGCGGCCATCTCCATCGCTTTTGATTCAAAAGGTTTTGAAGGATCACCGGGTACGGCATAAAACCTCCAGGCCTGTTTTCCCGTTTCTGCATCATACGCAGTTATATAACCTCTTACACCAAACTCGGCACCACCATTGCCTATAATCACTTTACCTTTTATGATTCTTGGTGCACCGGTGATGGTATAATTTTTTGTAGAGTCCGTTGTCCATACTTCCCAAATAAGTTTTCCTTCTGCGGCATCAATGGCGATGAGCCTCCCGTCAAGAGCGCCCGCATAAATCTTTCCGTTATATACGGCAACGCCACGATTGACCACATCACAACAGGCTTTCATACCATACCGGCCCGGTACTTTGGGATCATAAGTCCAGAGGAGTTTGCCGCTTCGGGTATCAATTGCATACACTTTGCTCCAGGCGCCGCTTACATACATAATGCCATCTACAACTATTGGTGTTGCTTCAAAACCTCGTTTGAAACCAAGATCGATATCCCAGGCCAATCCAAGCCGGAAGACATTGTCTTTATTGATTTGCATCAGCGGACTATAACGGTCTTCACTATACGTTCTTCCATAAGAAAGCCAGTCAGCGGAATCCTTGTCTGCCTCAACTAAGGCTTTGTCATTAATACCTTGCGTGGCATTTTTTATGTACGCTGCAGAGCCGGGTTTCGGTTGTTCCTTACAACTATAAAAAAGTAAAACAAAAAGGTAAAGTGCTACGAAGAGGTGCAACTGAAATTTTGTTTGCATAAGTGTTGAGTTTGGCGAAATAAAATTGTCGTAATCGAAGGGGAGGGAAAGATGATTTTCGGAAGGCAGTATTAAATATATAGATAAATTTTGTACGCACAGAAAAAATGATATAACAATCCTGCACCTTGAAAAAGTATTCGACCCTTGCTTGCGGATATCTTCACCAGGCATTCCTATGTCGCGGCCGATTCTCCCGCAGAACACCCTGCGGCATTGTTTCATACTACTATACATCCGGGTATAAGGGTGAATATAAAGGCACAAGCATCATTTCGAAAAAAAGCGCCGTGACAATGCAAACTCCCGTTTCTCATGATTACGGACTTGCTATAGAAGCCACAAAAAAACTGATACCCGGTGTAACCATGAAAGACTGTGGTAAATAATAATTGTATGAGGACGTGATAGAGTAGGGAAGTATATAACGGTTAAGACTGTACGAAAAGTATACTCATTTGCTATAGGCGGAAACTGAATTGATGTTGCAGGTTTTCTACGATATTTTTTTCTGTATTTGCCAATAGTGACCAAAGGGATCTTTGATTGTCCCCTGCCGGTAACCATACTCATAATCCCGTGCAGGATTTATTTCGGTTGCTCCCGCTTTAATTGCTTTGTTAATTACTTCGTCCACGTTATTCACAAACAAGCCGATACAAATTGTAGTGCCGTTGTTTTTGCCAGGTGAAAAGAAATATTGCTTGCCAGTTATTTCGTGTATATGAAATATAGCTCCGTCAATAGAAAGTTCTACAACGTGAATACTGCCGTCATCATTGGAAAAACGCAGCTGTTCTGTTGCTCCGAACGCCTTCTCATAGAATGAAATATCCTTGACTCCATTGTCGATGAAAAGTTCGGGAGCAAAAAATGTTTTGTTGTTTTGAGTGATCATTGTTTATGTTTTCTTAAAGTTTGACAAAAGTAGAAATTGTTTCCTGAGGCTTGTCGCAAAAATTATGCAAACGATGGGTATGACTGAAAGCAGAATATTCATTGACCGTTTTTGCCGAAGGCATGCAGTCTTACAACCTTGACGTATAATGCTGCTGATGATTCTACTTAACAACGGCGAGACTGTGCATAAAATAACTCCCGGTTGCGGATTTACCGCATGTTATTTTTTTGCACATTCACCCGGTTGCCATAAACTTTTTTAATTTAGATCTGCCCAAAGAATAAAAAGTCCTCCGGAAATTACACCCACCATTTGAAACCCGGGAACGCCCATTTGGCAATATGACGTCAATAAGTAAATCTTAACCTGTCATGAAAAGTTTTCAACAAAAGGGTGATGTTACACATACTGGCATAGTTTATGAACTTATAAGTGTAATCTTCTGGATATCGGATTAATCGGGGTGGAGTCAAATCTGCCCCTTTTTTTTAAGGCGGCGGCCGGTACTTTTATGCTTATTAAAATTATCAGAATCTACAGGTTCGTTCTTTTTATATGAAGGCCAGGGAGCTATACGAAGACATTGTATCAGCCGAAATTAATCGGCAAGTGTAGCTTGCTATAAGTATAATTGATATCTCCACGAAACAAACTATACTTCCGGCAGAAGGCTGTTGTTGCAGGTAACAACAGGCATCGCCAATTCAAAGGTTTCCACAAATTTTTAGTATCTTAGAAGATATGAGAATAAGTCTGCTTGCTATCTTTATTTTTCTCACAAGATTTGCGTGGGCGCAAGATTCTACCACTATTTTTATTGCAGCTGGCCAGGACGTTTCTGAAGTGTTAACTCCTCAAAAGATCTTTCAATACCCGCAGTTTATTA
The DNA here is from genome assembly GCF_057362405.1 of Ginsengibacter sp. NCBI lineage: Bacteria > Pseudomonadati > Bacteroidota > Chitinophagia > Chitinophagales > Chitinophagaceae > Ginsengibacter > Ginsengibacter sp. Next base: position 5,392 of record NZ_JBMQQG010000273.1, on the reverse strand, counting down.
AGGGTAAAATTTTTTTTAGAGATGGAAGCACATCTGAAGCTCCTCTCAATTACAATTACCTGCTGGGTGAAATTGAGTTTATCTCACCAAAAAAAGACACGCTGGCTATTGCAAAAGAACAAATGCTGAACATTAAGAAAGTAATCATCGACACGAATACCTACTTTTTCAACCGGCAGTACGTTGAGCTGGTGATGGAGAACGAAGTTGGCAAATTATTGAAAAGTACCATGTTTGATGTAGTAAGAAGAGAAAAAATTGGAGGGTATAACCAGCCTTCGTCTACCTCAGCCATTGATTCGTACGAAAGTTTTACCGGTCCTTACGGGGTTCCTGAGTTAAACCTTAAGATAAGGGAAAACATTACGTTGGTATTAAAGACCAATTATTTCTTTGGTGATGATTACAATTTGCTTTTGCCCGCCAATAAAAAAAATATTTATAAAGCGTATCCTTCAAAAAAGAATCGCATTAATAAATATTTAGAACAAAATGCTGTTGATTATAAAAGCCCCGGCGACTTAAAAAAATTACTTACCTACATGGCGCAAAGCCCGGGTTAACCACTGTGGCTCACACTTAGTTAAGGCGCATCTTTACATCACAAGGCCTATTAGTCCTTCAGTCCGAGATAGGCTTTAACTGCATTATAATCGTTCCAGTCAATAGCATCTTTTGGATTCTTTGTTCCGTCTTTCGAAACCGGCAATCCTGTTGATACCCCGCCGGGGATAAGGACATACCTGTATTGAAAATGGTTATACCCGTTTACTGCAAACGAGCTGGCGTCATAATTCGAAATCAGCTGAATGGTATCTCTATAGAAGTATTGATTAATGACGAGGGTAATTGGATTGTTGTTATTGTCGGTAAAAAAGAACGGTTCATTAATGGGCAATGGCGACACGAACTCACCACCTGCCGAGTCGCTTCCCAGATTCACATACACTTTTACTTCGCCGAAATTCATAATAGAATCGGTCAGCAAGAAATTTCTGTTTCATAATGAACTGGTTTTAGATTATTATTAAATCGGGTAAAAAATAGTGAACAGTATTAATCCATTTCGGATAACTGTAAGGCAGAAGTGAGACAGGGCTTCGCTGCGTCTTCATGATTTGTCTTTTCAATGCCGGATTGTTTGCATTATGTAGTAAGAGATGCAGAAGAACATAAAGAGGTTGGCGTATCCAATAAAAACTGTTTATAACAGAACAGGATAACAGGTTCCCTGCCACGCTAATATTGCGCAGCTTTCAAATACTGTTTTTCTTTTTTATATTGTTGATCTAAACCAAAATTTATTGTATGAAAAAGACTATTATCGGCGCCATCGTTGGTGGCATAATTATTTTTGCGTGGCAATTCCTTTCATGGGGTCTTTTAAATCTTCATGAGGCACAACAGAAATATACTCCGAAGCAAGATAGCATCCTGGCTTACCTCGGAACTCAGTTTAATGAAGACGGCGCTTATATGATGCCAACCTTTGCGCCAGGCACATCAAACGATGAAATGGGAAAGCAGATGAAAGCAATGGAAGGAAAACCATGGGCGCAGGTGGTATACCACACAAATATGCCCGGTATGGATAAGATGTTTATGAATATGGCCCGGAGCCTGTTGGTGGATGTTTTTATTGTATGGTTACTGTGTTGGTTAATTATGAAAATACCTTCCCCTTCATTTGGAACTATTTTTCTCGGCAGCTTAAGTATTGGGATCATCGTATTTCTTAATGTGCCCTATACGCTGCATATCTGGTATGGCAGCTTCGACCTGATGGCTCATTTTGTGGATGCATTGGTTTCGTGGGGCGTGACAGGTTTGTGGCTGGGATGGTGGCTCAGCCGCGGGAAGAAATAGTTATCCCGGTAATTCAAATAAGTCGATTTAGTTTACAACTGTCTTCTTCAGATCAGCACTCAGATCATATCCCTGGACTGAAAATTTTATTGTATGCCCACTTTCTGTTAGCTTACCAGTAACATGAGTCAATTGTTGCCGGATGGGAACATCAAATGAAATACAATCTGCGCGCTTCTCTCACCGGAATGTGCTAAAACTATGCTTGATCTCACACGAAATAATCAAACGGCCTTTTTCAGCTAGCCGTTTCCGTTAGATTCAATTATACTTATTAACACAAGTTTGTCAAATTATCAATATCAGGTTTCATAAATTTACTGTTGTGCACCTGAAATCGGTTTTGTGAGCTACGAACAGGGGCACAAACCACGGACACCTGTGATACTGTATTTTGAAATCGTTGGCTCATATTATATCTTGATCATCCCGATGTAATTAAAACGACCTTGTTAATTAATAAACTACATACAAATATTTTGAAACACGCGATAACATTTACAGTAGTAGCAATGCTTGCTTTAACGAATGCCCGGGCCCAGGAGCAAACTAACAGCACAAATAAAGGAAACAAGACGAAAAAAGAATTAAGGAAGGACGAGCAAAAAAAGCAATTTGAAAATAATTATCAGCTATTATTATCCAAAAATTTTGTGATTGAAGCGAATACGGTAAATGGACACCAGGTATATTCGAATGAAAATTTTTTTGAGGTAAGTGGAGACTCTTCTTATCTGCAGGTAACGCCAATGCAAGGTATGACGGCCCGCAGTGGATTTAGTGGGTTTATATACGTAGGAACAATAATAGACTATAAGATAACGAGAGATGAAAAAAGTTATAGTTGCACCGTTAGCTTATGGTTTAAAACCAGGCAAATTATGAGACAAGAGGTAACAATAACAGTTTCGATGGCTGGTAATGCGATTCTAAATTCCGGAGAAGTGCGGATGGTAGGAGTGATTAAAGATATACAATCGTCAAATATATTGCCCAGGATTCCTTTGAATTGAGTAAATGCAGAAAGATGCAATTCATACTGCAATTGTCTTATAGGCAGCTTTATCAGCACTTGCCCGTGTAATGATTTACATCGATAAATTTTAATGATGCAACGATTTTTGTTTGGCAGATGTCAGGCTCAAAAAACGTCGATGAAAAATATATTTTTGGCAATTGTTGTCCTGGGCTTGTTTATTAGTTGCAAGAAATCCAATCTTCCCGCTAATCCGGGTGCTCCTGTTTCTCTTATAGGGCGGTGGAAATATTCACAGGCTTTTTACAGCATCGGCGGGCCTTTAATTTATACATCTACTGAAAACTTACACCAATGGGTGCAATTCAATTCAGACGGAACCTTTTCCGGCAATACTTCCGCTTTTAAACAGTTCACATCCTTTCACATTGAAGATTCCATAAGAATAAAGTTTATTGCACCCGTTGCCCCCAACACCCGTCTGTATTTTTTTTCACTGGATTCTATTAACCGGAAGCTTTCACTAAGCCCGGCTGACTTCATCTGCATAGAAGGTTGCGGTGATATTTTTACAAAATAAACCCCGTTGATATACACGTTTGGTTTTTGTAACAATGTAACGAGTGACTTTTTTTAAATTATAACTACATTTAAAGTCTCAATTTTATTGTATGAAAAAGAACATTATTGGGTTGCTGTTTATTTTTTTGTGTTATAACGGTAGCGTATATGCGCAGCAAATGATTGACAGCCTGGTACCTGTGCGGGGATTTTGCATCGGTGCTCCAAAACCCAAAGATGTTGATGCATTTACGAAATTTATTGTTGAAGAATTAGCGCCACGACATGTGAACACGCTTATACTTCGTGTCGATTATCATTATGAATTTAAAAGTCATCCCGAACTTGCAGATAGTTTTGCGCTAAGTAAGAGTGAGGTGAGAGAAATGGTGAAAGCCTGTCAAAAGAATAACATCCGGATAATTCCACAGATTAATCTTTTGGGGCACCAATCCTGGGCCAATCACACCGGCAAATTATTAGCAGTTTATCCTCAATTTGATGAAACGCCCGGTGTACAAATGCCCGGGAAATATGAATGGCCCAATGCAGACAATTTATATTGTAAAAGTTACTGCCCATTGCACCCGGAACTGCACAAAATTTTGTTTGACATCATCGACGAAATATGTGATGTATTTGAAACCGACGCTTTCCATGCCGGAATGGATGAAGTCTTCTATATTGGTGAACCGGGGTGCCCTCGCTGCGCAGGGAGAGATAAAGCAGAATTATTTGCCGGGGAAGTGCGGTTATTGCGTGACCATCTTGTCGAAAAGAACCGCCAGCTTTGGATATGGGGCGATCGTTTGATCGATGGAAAGACCACCGGTCTTGGCATTTGGGAGGCCAGCTATAATAACACTTACCGGGCGATTGACATGATTCCGAAAGATGTGGTCATCTGTGATTGGCACTACGAACGTGCAGATAAAACGCCTGTATATTTCGCTATGAAAGGTTTGCATGTTATTACATGTCCGTGGCGCATGCCATCACTGGCAGTTGAGCAAACCGAAGACATGGTAAATTTTAGAAAAGAATCATCAGCGGAGATGCAGGACAGGTTTTATGGTATGATGCAAACAGTGTGGTCGGATGCTGCATCGTTCATGGATGGGTTTTATAATAAGAAACCCGATGCCAAAGGTGGCAGTAATACGCCCTGGAATACGTTCACTACTTTATTTGAAAAGATTAACAGCTATCAATAAATTGATAAAAATATTTTTGGTAATATCCGGGTTCTTTCCTTCAAAAAATGGCTTGCTCCAAAACACACGATTTCACTTTCTCCGCTGATAAATGATTATAGCCCTTTGTGTAGTTTTTCGCCTGTTCTCTCTCTGGCGAGCTCCATAAATATGATTTTGGACATCAAGGCGATTATTTTGTCAAACCCTTTACTGTAGAGGGTTTTTACCTTTCATTAACACATTTACCATAGTGAAGAGAGACTACATTGGACTCAAACCATGATTTGTTACGACGTAACTTTGCGCCCGCTTGTTTGATTTGAGAGAAAATATTAATCGTACAAATTAAAACAGAATGAAATGAAACAAACGATCAAGAAAACAAGAATAATTGCAATGGGTTTATTTACCCTTTGCACTTTGGGGTTAACGAATGCAACTTTCGCCAGTGCTGAAAATGATAATCCTGTTGAGGTAAAATTCATCAACGAAATCAACAACCTGCCCGTTATACAGCTTAACTTAAATAACAGGGAATCGGGTGAGTATTGTATTATCATAAAAGATATGAATTACCATATTTTGTATTGTGAAATTGTGAAAGGCGTAGATCTTTCCCGCACTGTAAAACTTAATATGGATAAGGAAGAACTAAGTACTCCCGGTTTTATGGTACATGTTGAAGTAACGTCAACAGAAACACGCAATACCGAAGTGTTTAATATTAACAATCCCGGCCATGTAAGTGAAACGACAGGGATATCAAAATTATAATCAGGCACGTTTAATTCTT
>NZ_JBMQQG010000272.1:0-11920 GCF_057362405.1 Ginsengibacter sp. | reverse complement strand
TGATTACAAAAAATCTGAGCATTACTTAAATCAACGGTTGCGCATGGTATTTTATTTAAAACACTTTCAATATTTTCACGTTTATACAAGCTATTCCTGTAAAACTTATCATAGTATCTGAGTAAAATAGAAAAGCATTCATGCAAATTATTTTCATACAAAAAATTAATTGCAGTTTTAGTTTCAAGTCCTCCCAATCTTTTTTGTATCCTCATTATAGATTTCTCCAATTCTTCTTTTTCAAATTTTCCATATATTTCGATAATATGTTTAAGCCTTTCCTCAAAAGGGATATCAAGAAAATATAATGGACTTCTTCTCATGTCTTTCCAAATCTTATTGGGAATACCAACCTTTCCTATATGTCTGCTTTCGTCTTCAATCCAGATCTCAGGAGGTAATTTTTTCGAATAAGGTTCGCCGTCAGTTTCCTTTTGATTTTCTGTTTTGGCAGCATTGCATAATTCTATTGCAAGAAGATTTTCAAACATTTCCTGCCCCGGCTGAGAATTTTCGCCTAATGACCCAAAAGCTGATCCTTTATGATTGGCCAGTTTCTCAAGATTTATTACTCTGAAGCCCTTCTTCTTCATTTCTTCCAGTAAACCGGTTTTGCCCGATCCGGTGAAACCACCAAGCATATTTATTTCATATTCTTTTTCAAATTGTGCAAGTGCCCATTTGCGAAACGACTTATATCCGCCTTTAAGAGTAAATACTCTAAAACCAAATAAATTTAATAGCCAGGCAACCGCTCCGCTTCTCATGCCTCCGCGCCAGCAATGAACAAGTACTGTATTTTTATTGCTTTGCAGGTATTCTTTATTTTTTGACTTGAAGAATAATTCACTATACTCTTCCACTTCCGGAAGAATTAATTTCATTCTTTCTGAAAAATGATCAAGCCCAATTTTTACAGCGTCCTGGCGGCTTTGGTGTTTATATGCCGTTCCAATAGCCCTTCTTTGATCATCTGTGAATAAAGGAAGAGCAAAAGCACCTGGAATGTGAGCATGTGAGTATTCAGCCGGACTCCTAACGTCAAATACCGGATATCCATTTGAAAGTTCTAAAAACACTTCTATATCAATTTGCTCAATGGCCACCGCTATAAAATTAATGCTTGAATAAAAAAACCACTGCTGACAGTGGTTTCATAAACTTATATTCAGGTTTGATTATCCATTCATTGAAGTAAGAAACTCCATATTATCTTTGGTTCCTTTCATATTTTTCATCAAAATATTAATAGCTTCTTCAGGATTCATATCTGCCATGTGATTTCGAAGAACCCACATGCGCTGTAATACTTCCTTATCAAGTAAAAGATCATCGCGCCTTGTGGACGATGCAACAATATCTATGGCAGGGAAAATTCTGCGGTTTGACAACCGGCGATCCAACTGCAATTCCATGTTACCTGTTCCTTTAAATTCTTCAAAAATAACTTCATCCATTTTGCTGCCTGTATCAACTAATGCAGTCGCTATTATTGTGAGAGACCCGCCGAATTCAATCTTACGTGCCGCACCAAAGAATTGCTTAGGCTTCTGCATAGCATTTGCTTCAACTCCCCCAGACAAAACTTTTCCGCTAGCCGGAGAAACGGTATTGTGAGCACGGGCAAGCCTTGTAATACTATCCAGTAAAATCACAACATCGTGTCCACATTCCACCAGGCGCTTGGCTTTTTGCAACGCCATCGTGCTTACTTTTACATGTTTTTCGGCTGGTTCATCAAAAGTTGAGGCAATCACTTCTGCTCTTACACTGCGCTCCATATCGGTAACTTCCTCTGGTCTTTCATCCACTAAAACAATCATTAGATAACACTCGGGGTGATTTGCTGCAATTGCATTGGCAATTTCTTTCAACAACATTGTTTTACCGGTTTTTGGCTGGGCAACAATAAGTCCTCTTTGTCCTTTACCAATAGGCGTAAACAAATCAATTATCCTTGTTGAGAGATTGGTTGGCGTTAAAAATAAATTCAATTTTTCAAAAGGAAAGAGTGGGGTCAAGTAATCAAAAGGCACCCTGTCACGAACTTCGTCCGGTCCTTTACCATTTATGGTTTCAACTTTTAATAAAGCAAAATATTTCTCACCTTCCTTTGGTGGACGTACCGAGCCGTACACCGTATCTCCCGTTTTTAGTCCAAATAATTTAATTTGAGATGGCGAAACATAGATATCATCTGGTGAAGAAAGATAGTTGTAGTCGCTACTTCTTAAAAAACCATAGCCATCGGGCATCATTTCCAGCACACCTTCGGCTAAAATTACTCCATCAAATTCAATATTGAACGCAGGTTCTTTCTTATGTGGAAAGCCCTTTTGCTGACTTTGGAAACCGTTGTTCAACGGCGGTTCCATTATTTCTTCTTCATTTTCATCATTCAGCAATTCTACCAGGCTAGGTGCAATAGATTTTGGATCTGAAAGTTCTTCTACTATTTTTTTGGTAGGCCGGGGTTCTCCAGCAGCGACGGCGTCTTCATCTTTGTGTTTTTTTACTGGCTTCTTCTTCTCATCAGCCTTCTTATGCTTCGCCTCTTTGGCCGAATCTTCAACAGTATCTTCTATAGGAGCTTCCTCTTTGGCCGCTTTATCAGAAGCCACTTTGACTATCCTTTTCCTCTTAGGCTTTTCGGCCTTTTCGGACTCAGCGGAGGTTTTTTCAGTGTTATTCATTACTGATTGTTTATCAAGAATTTTATAAATTAATTCCTGCTTTTCTAATGTTTTTGCGTCGGAAATATTTTGTTGTTCAGCTATATCGAGCAACTCCGGAACGAGCATATCGTTCAGTTGTAAAATGTCATACATAAAGAGACGTGTAGATTAATAATCAAACGAGCCTGAAAATTGCAAAATCTAAATTTTGATGATTTATTATGGAATGGATTCTATTAAAACGTATTATCGAGGAGACCGTAGCAAAGGAGTACCAGTCAGCTTTCTTCTGCAATAATACGGCAATTTTCTAAAAAAAAAGAAAAATATTAATAAATTATGAATTCTATGCCGATGCCTTACTCTAATATATAAACAAATTGATACAATTGTAATAAGAACCGAATTTTCTCTCTTGAATCTATTTCGTCTTATTTTATATTTGCAACAATTCAAAAAAAGAAATGTTTAACGATAGGATAAGAATAAAGAAGATTTTAGGCGGTGATTTAGTAAATCAAACTATAACAGCCATGGGCTGGGTTCGAACTTTCAGGAACAACCAGTTCATCGCTCTAAACGATGGAAGCACAAATAATAACCTTCAGGTAGTTGCAGAATTAGGCAAGTTTGAGGATGATTTATTGAAAAGAATTACTACCGGAACTGCATTAAAGGTAACAGGAGAAATTTTAGCTTCTCCGGGGAAGGGGCAAAAATTTGAATTAAAAGCAAGCAGTATTGAAATTCTGGGGGATAGCGATGCAGAAAAATTTCCTTTACAACCCAAAAAACACAGTCTTGAATTCTTGAGAGAAATCGCTCATCTTCGTTTTCGTACAAATACTTTTGGTTCGGTTTTTCGGATAAGACATTCGCTGGCTTTCGCAATTCACAAATTCTTTAATGATAAAGATTTTGTTTATCTCCATACTCCCATAATAACTGCATCCGATGCTGAAGGTGCGGGTGAAACTTTTCATGTAACAAATTTCGATCTCTTGAACCCCTCGAAAAATGAAGATGGTTCGATAAATTATAAAGATGATTTTTTTGGACGTGCAACAAACCTTACTGTAAGCGGCCAACTTGAAGCAGAACTTGGTGCTTTAGCATTATCTGATGTGTATACATTTGGTCCCACTTTTCGTGCGGAGAATTCCAATACAGCACGCCACCTTGCTGAGTTTTGGATGATAGAACCGGAAATGGCTTTCAGCGATCTGGAAGATGACATGAATCTTGCGGAAGAATTTATTAAATACATTATTAAATATACTTTAGAAAACAATCGTGAAGATCTGGATTTTCTTGCAGCACGTCTCTTAGAAGAAGAAAAGCAAAAGCCACAAAACGATCGCAGCGAAATGGGGCTTATAGAAAAACTCCAGTTTGTAACGAATAATAAATTCGAGAGAATTACTTATACCCAAGCAATCGAAATATTAAAGGAATCGAATCATAATAAGAAAAAAAAGTTCCAGTACTTAATTGATAAATGGGGGGTGGACCTGCAAAGTGAACATGAAAGATATTTAGTTGAAAAGCATTTTAAAAAGCCGGTTATCTTAACCAATTACCCAAAAGAAATTAAGGCGTTTTACATGCGGCAAAATGATGATGGCAAAACAGTCGCTGCCATGGATATCCTGGCGCCAGGCATCGGGGAAATTGTAGGCGGTTCTCAAAGAGAAGAGAGGCTCGACAAGCTGGAAGAGCGCATGAACGAAATGAATATCCCTTCAGAAGAGTTATGCTGGTACCTCGATACGCGAAAATTTGGCTCCTGTCCCCATGCCGGCTTCGGATTAGGCTTTGAACGTCTCGTTCAATTCGTAACTGGCATGAATAATATACGTGACGTTATTCCTTTTCCAAGGTTTCCAAAGAATGCTGAGTTTTAATGGATTGGGTTTTTTTGTTTTTGCAAAAATGAATGAATTCGGGTTCCCACATTTTCTCTTATGTTTTCATAGAAAAGGTTATAATCCGCAATGTGATAATTTTTGATTCTAAGAAATACGCTTCCAAAAAACCTGGGTTTGTTTACCCACAAAACATTGCCGTGAATTTGGGCATGAACTAAACCCGGAATCAATTTATTGAAGTTTCTCAGCATGCCTCCTTTGTTTAATCGACCCGGTACAACAACTGTATCCATTGTCCAGGAAAGAGGATTGATAACATACGCTTTCACGGTCTCCTCAGCTACATACGGCGCAATATATCCTTCCTTAAATGTTCTCCAGCTAACAAAACAACCAGTGGCTGTAGAATCAGTACATGGTTTCAGTTGAGTAAAATAATTAGTGAAAACCGGCAAGCCAATAACATAAGCACAAACCAATTGTTCTTGCAGTGGCTCACCCTCGAAAAATTCTTTTAGTAATTTGCCAGCATGCCAGGTCCCCTGACTATGGGAGGCGATAATAATTGGTCTTCCATGATTATAATTTTTCAAATAATAAATAAATGCCGCTCTTACATCTGAATATGCAGTATCAAGCGCAGCCTCTCCTTTTTGTTTATCTTTTGCGTAAAACGCCTCGAGGTTGGCTTGTCTGTATCGTGGAGCAAATACTCTGCAATATTTATTGAATACGCTTGCCTGGTAAAGGATTGATTTATCATCAGTCTTCCTATTAATTTCCTTATTATCAATATCTGCATTCCATCCCATTGGCATTTTTTTATCAGTATAAGAAGTTGGATAAATGAAAAAAACATCTGCCAGGGAATCTTTACCTTGTCTCTTCAATGGAAAAGGAACATTTTCCGATGGATCATATTTATCCGGATTTGCTGCCCAATAATATAAATTACTGTAGTCGGGCCTCCCATTTTCGCTTTTGAAATCATAACTAACGGAACTGATATACTTTTGCGTTGAGCAAGAAGGCAAATAAAAAACACCTATAAATAAAATAGTGCTATGTAAAAATCTGAATAAAAAATTTCTTTTGTAATTTGTCATGCTCAAAGCTACATTCACAATTCTAAATGTAAATAATAAGCTTATGACAATTCCTGTTGTTGATTTGAATGATTTTGTCAAAGGAACTTCTGAAGAAAAATCAGCCTTTGTTCAGGAGCTTGGTAAGGCTTATGAAGACGTTGGGTTTGTAGCTGTAAAAAATCATGGTATACCTGGTGACCTTATTGCCGATCTATACAAGTACGTACAACAATTTTTTTCTCTTCCTGCTGAAATGAAAAAGAAATTTGAGGATCCTGAGTTAGCCGGCCAGAGGGGTTATACGTCATTTGGAAAGGAACATGCGAAAGGAAGCCTCGCTCCGGACCTAAAAGAATTCTTCCAGTATGGTCAAATTGTTCCTGATAATCATAGTTTAAAACCACAATACCCGGACAATATAAAGGTTGATGAGATTCCCGGATTTAATGAAACGTTTTTCAAGGCTTATCGGGCATTTGAAAAATCAGGGAAATCGCTCTTGCAGGCCATTGCGTTGTACCTAGATCTTAATGAACATTATTTTGATGATTTCGTAGAAGAAGGGAACTCGATAGTTCGTGCTATACATTACCCACCAATTACTTCAGAACCAAAAAGTGCCATTAGAGCTGAACAACACGAGGATATCAATCTTATAACCTTACTGGTTGGAGCATCGGCAGATGGCTTACAAATTCTTACCAAAAAGAATGAATGGGTTAACGTTACGTCCCTTCCAGACCAGATCGTTGTAAATGTAGGCGATATGTTGCAGCGCCTTACAAATAACAAATTGAGAAGCACTACACACCGTGTCGTAAATCCTCCTAGAGAGCTATGGCACACCTCGAGGTTTTCAATTCCTTTTTTTCTTCACCCCAAATCGAATATGAGCCTGGCAGCGCTTGAAAGCTGTGTTGATTCAACCCATTTAAAAGAGTATAAGGATATTACAGCAGGGGAATACCTCGATGAAAGGTTAAGAGAAATTGGACTAAAAAAATAAAAATATATTTTTATTAAGCAGGATTAAAAACTCATAATTTAAAGTTTATAGAATTTACACATGGTATTGTTCAGGCATGTTCCCTATCTAAAGGCTGTTTTTTTTTATACAATTTCTGCCTTTGGCGGACCGCAGGGCCATTTCGGAATGATGATGAAGACTTTTGTTGAACGGAGACGTGATATTACAAAGGAAGAATTAATGGAATATCTTGCTTTTTGCCAATTATTGCCAGGAGCAACTTCAACACAAACTATTACTTTAATTGGCTATAAACGAGGTGGCGTTCCCTTGGCAGTCCTAACGCTAATAATTTGGATTTTACCGGCGAGTATTATTATGGGCAGCTTCTCATTTCTGGTTCAATATGTTAACACTTATCATGTAACTCTAAATATATTTTCCTATGTGCAACCTATGGCTGTTGGTTTCATCGCTTTTGCTGCACTAAGGATGTATAAGATATCAATCAAAAGCCCCATCACATTTATAATAATGCTGGTGGGATTATTCGCAACTTACTTTTTGTTTAAAACTCCTTGGGTATTTCCCATACTCATTATACTTGGCGGTGTCGTCACAAATTTTAGTGACAAGAGGATTCCGGAAAAAGAAAATATAAGGCCAAAGCAAATAAAATGGACCAATATCTGGTTGTTTGTTCTACTATTTCTGATTGTTGGTTTTCTAAGTGAAACCGCACGCAGGCACAATTGGCAGGATAAAAGAGCCTTTAATCTTACAGAGAATGTCTATCGATTTGGAAGCCTCGTTTTTGGCGGTGGTGATGTTCTTATGCCTATGATGTATGAGCAATATGTTGTAAGAAAAAAAACCCAGTATTTAACGAAAGAACAATACCTGACTGGGTGGGGTTTGGTAAGAGCTATACCCGGCCCTGTATTTTCCGTAGCATCTTACACGGGTGGCATGGTTTTGAAGGATAGCGGCAAATATATGCAACTGTTGGGTTGCATAATAGGGTGCGTTGGAATTTTTCTGCCAAGCGCTTTATTGGTTTTATTTTTCTACCCGGTTTGGCATAATCTAAAAAAGTACGTTGTAGTTTTTAGAGCACTTGAAGGTATTAATGCAGTCGTGGTCGGAATAATGGGCGCCGCTTTTCTTTATCTACTAAAGGATATTTCGATCACCGCATTAAATACGGTAAGTTTTGTGAACATATTTGTGATTATAATGACTTTCGTGCTGCTGAACTTTACGAAAATAAGGTCGCCTTACATCGTGATGGGTTGCCTGCTTCTCGGGTTGGTCATTTAGGTCTTAACCATAATACTGATGTTTTTCGATTTCGTCTTTTACTACATCCGGCACCAGAAACCTTATTGATTTCTTCAGTTGGATTAACTCACGTATATGCGTGCTCGATATTTCAAGTAGTGGCGCCTTAAGTATTGTGACTTTGGCATCAGGCATTTCTGTTACTTTAAACCCTGGCCGTTCGTAAATGTATATTTCGTAGTTTTTTAAAAGCATTTCATAATTTTTCCACTTTTTAATGTTGGTAAAACTATCACTACCCATAATTATTGAGAACGAATTTTGTGGATATTTTTCGGTGAGATACGTCATTGTCTCAATAGTATAAGAAGGTTTTGGGAGTGTAAACTCAACGTTAGAGGTGCGCAATTTTTTCTCGCCCTCAATACTCAGATCTATTAAATGTTTGCGGTGATGTTCATTTAACAATGTTCCTTCTTTTTTAAGAGGATTTTGAGGAGAAATTACAAACCAAATTTGATCTAAATCGCAATTGTTTGCTATGTAACTAGCTATAATTAAATGCCCCACATGTATAGGATTAAACGAGCCAAAATACAAGCCGATATTCAACAGTTTATATTTTTATTTACTAAAGAAGTTCCACATTAATTTTTTCTGCCTCATCGAGTCGAAGACTCAAAGAATAGCCGGAAACCATAATATATATCGGATCTCCGAAAGGAGCTTTTTTCCAAACGATAATTTCTTCTTCAGGAAGGCAGCCCATTTCCATTAACTTAAGAATTATTTCATCATTTTCAAATGACTTAATTTTTACTTTTGTTCCTGTTTTTACCTGCGCTAAATTCATACTAATAATCTTGAGGTAAATATATCATTCATCTTTTGTACTTTTTTCGATTATAGAAATACTACATATTGAAAACAATTAAGTTTAGCAATAATGATATCTCCCCACGTATTAAAGATAAAAAGGAATTAAAACTCTTTCTTATGTCGGTTTTCGCAAATGAGAATATCGAATTTAAATACGTTTCTTATATTTTTTGTCGCGATGCATTTTTGTTAAACCTTAATAAAAAATACCTGCGCCATCATACATATACCGATATTATCACTTTTACTTTCTCTGGTGAACTAAAACCGATCTCTGCTGAAATATACATCAGTGTTGAACGGGTTCGGGAAAATTCAATTTCATTAAAAGTCGATTACCAGGAAGAACTTCTTCGTGTTATGATTCACGGGATTCTACATTTATGTGGATTTTCAGACCATACAACCGAAGAAAAGATGCTTATGAGACAAAAAGAGAATTTTTACCTTTCAAAATACCGTTTCACGTGAAACGTTCCACGTGGAACAAATTTTTCGCTTGTTTCAAATTGGGTAAATTTGCCAAATGTTCCAAGAATATGATGTAATTGTAGTCGGCGCGGGTCATGCGGGGTGCGAAGCTGCCGCCGCTGTAGCCAATTTAGGCGGAAAGGTGCTACTTATCACCATGAATATGCAGAACATGGGGCAAATGAGCTGTAATCCCGCCATGGGAGGTATTGCGAAAGGACAAATTATACGAGAAATCGATGCTCTTGGTGGATTTTCGGGAATTGTGACAGATGAAACGATGCTCCAGTTCAGGATGCTGAACAAAAGCAAAGGGCCGGCAATGTGGAGCCCAAGGGCACAAAGTGATCGCCAGCAATTCTCAATTAAGTGGAGGCTCATCTTAGAAAGTTTGCCAAACCTGGACTTTTATCAAGATTCAA
The DNA here is from genome assembly GCF_057362405.1 of Ginsengibacter sp. Lineage (NCBI taxonomy): Bacteria > Pseudomonadati > Bacteroidota > Chitinophagia > Chitinophagales > Chitinophagaceae > Ginsengibacter > Ginsengibacter sp. The sequence goes on along the minus strand of NZ_JBMQQG010000272.1, from coordinate 2,269 downwards.
TAGTTGGTCTTCGCAAAAAAGATAATCGTATCACAGGTGTTATAACTGCATTGGGCCTCGAAATCCAATCCAAATCAGTAGTCCTTACAAACGGCACCTTTCTAAACGGAATAATTCATATAGGGGAAAAGAAGTTAACGGGAGGTAGAATGGCTGAAAAATCCTCTTTCGGAATTACTGAACAATTAATAAGCTGGGGATTCGAAAGCAATCGTCTTAAAACCGGTACCCCTCCAAGAATAGACGGGCGTTCTCTTGATTATTCAAAAATGGAAGAACAAAAGGGAGATGCACAAATAGAAGGATTTTCATTTTTAAAAACAAGGAAACCAAACAAGCAATTGAGTTGCTGGATTACCTACACAAACCCGGAAGTACACCGAATTTTACAATCAGGTTTTCATGCAAGCCCCATGTTTCAGGGAAGAATACAGGGACAGGGACCCCGCTACTGCCCAAGTATAGAAGATAAGATAAACAGATTTGCAGAAAGAGAAAGGCATCAACTTTTTGTAGAACCGGAGGGGTGGGAGACAATAGAGGTCTATCTCAATGGATTTTCTTCTTCCCTACCAGAAGAGGTACAATATGAAGCTCTCAAAAAAGTTCCGGGCTTTGAAAAATGTAAGATGTTTAGACCCGGCTATGCGATTGAATACGATTATTTCCCTCCCACTCAACTAAAAAACAACCTTGAAACTAAATTAATTGAAAACTTATTTTTTGCCGGTCAAATTAATGGTACCACAGGCTATGAAGAAGCGGCTTGCCAGGGCCTCATTGCAGGAATCAATGCAAATCAGGCAGTAAAAGGTATTGAACCGCTTGTCCTAAAACGAAACGAAGCATATATTGGTGTGTTAATTGATGATCTTATAAATAAGGGTACGGATGAACCGTATAGGATGTTCACCAGTAGGGCTGAATACAGAACGTTATTACGACAGGACAATGCAGATTTAAGGTTGACAGAAAAAAGTTTTAGACTTGGCCTTGCTTCAGCAGAAAGAATGAGTGCAGTAATTACCAAGAGGTCAGAAACTACTCAACTCTTAAAAATTCTGGACGAATTAAAAATGGAGCCTGATCAAATCAACAATTATCTCGCGAAAGTCAATTCTTCTCCCATAAATCATAAACAAAAAGCTTCGCAATTAATTGTAAGACCAAATGTAAATTTGGAGGGGCTCGCCAGACACTCCACATTGGTTAATGAACTCATTCAGTCGTTTTCGCCCGGAGCATTGCAGCAGGCAGAAATTGAAATTAAATATCGGGTATATCTGGAAAAAGAAGAAGAACTGATTAAGAAAATGAATACACTTGAAAACCAGATAATACCGGATAATTTCAACTATGAGAAGATAATATCGCTGTCAAATGAATCGAGACAAAAATTTATCAAAATAAAGCCACAAACTTTAGGACAAGCCAGCCGAATAAGTGGCGTAAATCCTAGTGATGTGCAAATACTTATGGTTTACATGGGCAGATGATAAACTAAATACAAACTTTATAAATGCTAATAATGGATTTACTTTTTACCCCACAAACTTCAAAAGCCAACGTCTTTTCTAAAGTAGAAAATTTCTTGTTGGAAAAAGGCTTTGCTATAACTAACATTGACATGAATCGCCCTTGGGGTGGTTTTTTTGTAATAGATGAATCGCAAGCTTCAAAATTCAAAAGGGAATTCTTTCAAGACGTTGCCGAGGAGAGTGGCGCAGACGTCGGCAAATTAAGTCCTAAGATTTTAATCGTCGAAGGAAACAAAAGGCTCAGTTGGCAATACCATCACCGCAGGTCCGAAATATGGAAAGTGATTGGGGGGGTAGCGGGGGTAAAAAGAAGTGATAATAACGATGAGGGCCATCTTGAAACAAAAAAAGTCAATGATCTTATTTCTCTGAAAAAAGGCGAACGACACCGGCTGATAGGACTCGATTCCTGGGGAATAATTGCAGAAATATGGCAACATACCGATCTGGATCATCCAAGTGATGAGGAAGATATCGTTCGTGTGCAAGATGATTTCGGAAGGTAATTGCGTTTATTCGTATACGTTAGTATCGGTGTTTTATTGTAAAAAAAGAGGAAGCATATTTCAAAATATACTTCCTCTGAAAGTGACAAAGAGGACAAAAATAGTTGGTAAAATCTTTTGAAAGGTTGTACTGGAAGGGGTTTCAATGAAGTAAATTGAAACCCTTTTCAATTTCGGATATTATGACAAAAAAAATCTTGCTGGGGTTGCGGTAGTAATAAAGTT